>NZ_JAHIBY010000007.1:0-249295 GCF_024151445.1 Acinetobacter sp. UC24323
ATGTCAGTAGAATTAATCCACCCAATCGCAATGGACCCAGGTCTACGTTTTGCGATCCGTGAAGGTGGTCGTACTGTAGGTGCTGGTGTTGTTGCTAAAGTAACTGCATAATCACTTTTCAGTGAAAAAAGCGCTCCTTTTGGGGCGCTTTTTTTATATCGAATTGTTAGACAATTCAGTTGAAAGCTGGCCTTAACTGATACTTCAATGTCCCTATTTGCACTTAAGCCTTTTTATTAAGTTTGTATGATAAGAATCAAGAAAACGAACAATAAAGTTTAAGTAACTTAGGTTACTGGTAAGGAGCTTTCAATATGAATGCTAAAGTGAATATCACAAATCGTGCAGGGGCAAGCTTTCCTGTACGTCGTATGAACTTTGATTTTAATGATGTGCCAGAATACTGGATGAATGGTTCCGCTGGACTTACACATTTTATGACAGCGTTATCCGCGCTATTTCCGGCTGGTGAAAAGTTCTTTATTGATAGTGTGCGTGCTGTGCGTTATCACCCAGCAATTAAAGACAATGAAGAGCTACAAAAAGAAATTAGTGCTTTCATTGGTCAAGAGGCGATGCATACTCAAGAGCATGTAAACTTTAATGCTTCTGCCCAAAAATTTGGTCATGATGTTGAAACTTTAGAAAAGTTCACCGATACGGCTATTCAAACTGCCCGTAAAACTTTTGCAAAGCTCGTAAAACCATTTGGTATGACGCAAGAAATGGTGGACCTGACTGCTACTACAGCCCTTGAACATTTTACTGCAACCATTGCATCTCAGCTTTTAGTTAATACCCATATTCAAGAGTTGATGACAGATAAAACGATGTCAACCATGTGGTATTGGCACGCAATAGAAGAAAATGAACATAAAGCAGTCGCATTTGATGTGTATGAAGGTGTCTTTGGTAAAGGTGTAAAAGCTTATGCTTTACGTACAAGTTCACTTGTTTTCGCAATGGCTCTTATTTTCGCAATTCAATCTTCGTTTGTGGTTCGTCTTTTAAAGCAAGACCATAAATTAAACTTAGATGAGTTGTTTGTGATTTATAAATATGGTTATAGCCCGTCGAAAGGCATTATTACAGGTATGGCTAAAGAGATGTTGGCTTATTTTAAGCCAGGTTTCCACCCGAATGATTTAGATACGGTTAGTTTGTTAAAAACTTGGAAATCTAAACTTGGACTTTAAGCTGAAAATAAATGAAAAGGGCTGTTAGCAGTCCTTTTTTATTGTCTATAAATTATGACTCACTTTTAAAAGATACTTGTTAATTTTGCCCTAGTATGAGGCTATTGATGACCTCATCTGATAATTTGCTGGCCTCATCTGCACTTAAATAGCGCCTTTAAAGGCGTATTATTATAAATATTAAGAAAATAAATAAGGATATAAGTGAATTTTCGATTCGCTTAAAGGAGTCTGACATGAATGCTAAAGTAAATATTTCTAATCGTGCCGGAGCAAGTTTCCCTGTGCGTCGTATGGACTTTGAGTTTGCTCAAGTTCCACGCTATTGGGCAAATTACGATGCAGGATTAACTCATTTTATGACAGCATTATCGGCTCTTTTTCCGGAAGGAGAGCAGTTCTTTGTAAACAGTACTCGTGCTGTGCGAAATGATCCTAAACTGGCTGATCCAGCACTTCAAAAAGAAATAAGTGCTTTTATTGGCCAAGAAGCTATGCATTCTAAAGAGCATCTTGCATTTAATGCTTCTGCGCAGGCGTATGGATATGATGTTCGTAAAATGGAAAAACAGACAGGTAAAGTTATTAAAGTAGGTACTGCAGTTGTAACCAAGCTAATGAAACCTTTTGGTTATACAAAAGAAATGATTGATTTAACAGGTACCTGTGCTTTAGAACATTTTACCTCAACTATTGCGGCGGAGCTTTTACAAAACCCTGAAATTCAAGCCATGTTCCAAGATGACACTATGTATCACTTATGGATGTGGCATGCGGTAGAAGAAAACGAACACAAAGCTGTAGCGTTTGATGTGTATACCAATATGTATGGGCAGGGGCCAAAAGCTTATTTTATGCGTTCAACTGCTTTAATCATTGCAATGGCCTTAATCTTTGCTACTCAGTCTTATTTTACTGCTAAGTTACTTAAGACTGATGATAAATTAACATGGAAAGATACCAAATACATGCTTAAGTTCATGTATGGCCGTAAAGGTTTTATGACCCGTCAAATTCCAGAATTATTAGATTTCTTAAGACCAAAATTCCATCCAAATGATTCGGATACGACAGCTTTATTGGCCACTTGGCGTGAAAAATTAGGTCTTTAAAAAACTGACTGGAAAAGAGCAATTTAATTGCTCTTTTTTTTACTCGTTTTTTCTATTTAAGTTTCTATAATACGTTTACTTTGAAATCTAAAAATGTGTTGAAACTCATGATTCGTACTATGCAAGCCTCAGATATTGATAGTGTTGCTCAAATTGAGAAGCTTGTTCAAACACACCCATGGTCTAGGCAGCAATTTGTAGAATCTTTAAATTCTTACCAATGTACGGTAATAGAATTAAATAATAAGGTGGTTGGTTTTTGTATTTTACAACCTGTATTAGATGAAGCGAATTTATTGCTCATGGCAATTGATCCTCAAATGCAAGGTAAAGGATTAGGATATCAGTTGTTAGATGCGTCGATTGAGCGTTTAGAAAATCACCCCGTACAAATTTTTCTAGAGGTACGTGAAAGTAATAAGGCCGCTATTGGTTTATATGAAAAAACAGGGTTTCACCAAATTGATGTGCGTCGTAACTATTATCCAACCCAAGAGGGTGGACGTGAAAATGCCGTTATTATGGTAAAAAGCTGTACTGATGATTTTGCTTCTTTATTCTAAGAATGCCTGTCTTGTTGCTGTTTGAACAACAAGACAGAAGCAGGTTATTTAATAATTAAATTATTCCATTCAGAAGGTAATGTGGTCATGAGGGAATTACCCAACTGATTGATCTCTTCTGGTGATAATGACCTATTTAAGCGGCGCCATTGCCCATCAAGTAAAAGTTCTAGCGGTGTATATTGAGATTTATAGTTCATTTTAGCTGAGTGGGGAACCCAATAGCCTAAGTAGACATATTCTAAACCGAGTGTTTTTACATATTCGATTTGATTCAGAATTGAATAAACGCCTAAAGATCTACGATGTTCATCTGGGTCAAAGAACGTATAAACGGCAGATAACCCATCATCCATTAAATCACAAGTCGAAACGCTAATAAGACGATTGTCTTTCCATAGTTCTAAGAAGAAACTATCTGTACAGCTATGGACCAAGAATTTTTCAAATTGATCTAAACTTGGCGGAAACATATCACCATCGGCATGTCGCTCGTTAATGTAACGCTCATATAGATCATAATGAATTTGTGAGGCTTGCCGTGTTGGTAGAACAGTCATGGTGAGATCTTGATTTCGCTTCCATGCTTTTTTTTGCATGCTGTTCATTTGGAAATCGGCAACAGGTACACGACAAGATAAACACTGCCTGCATAAATGACATTCAGGACGGTATACAAAGTCGCCACTACGACGAAAACCTAATCGCGATAATTCAGAAAGCGTCACCACATCAATCCGATGAATCGGGTCTAAAAAGACCATGCGTGCTGATTTATTTTCTAAATAGCTGCAATCATGAGGTGGAGTAATATAATATTGCAGATCATTTAAAAGGGACTTCGGGTGATATGATTTCATGATTGGTCCCTCCTGTTATCATTCCATTAATTTTGCATTTAATGCTATTGTTTTACTTGAAAATACACGTTCTTGATACTTTTTCCAATTGATAGAGGGGTGAATAATTACATCTTGTAACGATTTAAGATATTCTTGCCGAGAAAGTGTACAAGCCCCAAGACTAATTAAGTGACTATTTACAAGTTGACAGTCAACCCAAGGAAGCTGATTTTCTTGACCAATTAACATTAAAGTATAAAAAGCCATTTTGGAAACATCGGTTTGGGTACTAAACATAGACTCGCCAAAACAACCTTTACCGATCGTTACCCCATATAAACCACCTACCAGCTGCTCTTCTTGCCAGACTTCTACGCTATAGCCATAACCGGCATCAAACATTCCACAATAGCCTTCAATAATATCTTCACTAATCCATGTTTCATTAGCATAGCTTCGAGGTAGTGAACATGAGCGAATGACTTGCTCAAAAGCACGATTTACCGTAATGGTGTAATCATATTTTTTCATGTTCCGAATAAGCGATTTACTCGGTTTATAGTTTTGAGGATAAATGATACAGCGTGGTTCAGGGCTCCACCAACAAATAGGTTCATCTTCATTAAACCATGGGAAAAGCCCATGTGTATACGCTTCATAGAGTGTGGAAGGGGAGAGGTCAGCGCCTATACAAATTAAACCATGACCATCTGGATCTGATTCCTCCGGATCTGGGAAAATATATTGAGATAGAGGCAGTGTTTTCATAAAACCAAAATAATATGTGCTTTAAGGCTATGCTATAAAAATTAATACGGGGCAGCCAGTAATTATTATAAATTCCAAAAAAACAGCCGTTATAAAACGGCTGTTTTGAAATATCTAAACTTAAAGGTTGTCTAGATATTTTTCGGCATCTAGTGCAGCCATACAGCCTGAACCCGCCGAAGTAATCGCTTGACGATAGATACTATCAGCAACATCACCAGCAGCAAAAACGCCTGCTACAGAAGTCGCTGTTGCGTTACCTGAAGTACCACTTTGTACTTGGATATAGCCATCACGTAAGTTTAGCTGACCTTCAAACATAGAGGTATTTGGTTTATGGCCAATTGCAATGAATAAGCCTTGAACTTGTACTTCTTGTTTGCTGTCATCTTTCGTAGATTTTAAGCGAACACCTGTTACGCCAGTATTGTCACCAAGAACTTCTTCAACCTCATGGTTCCAAACAATACTGATTTTGCCTTCTTTTTCTTTAGCAAATAAGTGATCTTGTAAAATCTTCTCAGAGCGTAAAGAATCACGGCGGTGTACAAGTGTCACATGTTCAGCAATATTTGATAAATAAAGTGCTTCTTCAACAGCAGTATTACCACCACCAACAACCATCACATTTTGGTTCTTGTAGAAGAAGCCATCACATGTTGCACATGCGCTCACGCCTTGACCCATAAATTTTTGTTCAGACTCTAAGCCAAGATATTGAGCTGTCGCACCAGTTGCAATAATTAAAGCATCACAAGTGTACTCATCCATATCACCTTTAAGAACAAAAGGACGTACATTTAAGTCCACTTCATTAATATGATCATAGACAAGTTCAGTACCAAAGCGTTCAGCATGTGCTTGCATACGGTCCATTAGGATAGGACCAGTCAAACCTTCAGGATCGCCCGGCCAGTTGTCAACTTCGGTTGTTGTTGTAAGTTGGCCGCCAAGCTGTAAACCTGCAATAAGTGTTGGTTTAAGATTTGCACGTGCTGCATAAACAGCTGCACTATAACCCGCAGGGCCAGAACCGAGAATAATTAACCGAGAATGACGAGCACTCATTGAGGGTATCCTTATTTATTTCGAGAATTTTGAAAATTATACGTGAAATTGCCGACCAATAGCGTTAAATCAATGTGGATAATATTGATCAGGTCAATCGAATTAAGTTATATAACAATATAGAAGAGCCTTATGTTAACAACAACTGTAAAGAATCATGCACCTTTTTTGTAAGAACAGGTGCATAATATAAAGTTCAATCGTTGAAGATCTGAAATGTAGGTCTTCACATCTCTAAACCAATAATTAAATGGGTTACAGGACAGTATATGACTGCGGTGTCAAGTGTTTATGCACAGCGCTTATTGATGACATTATTCTTGGTCTCTTTTGGGATTTATATGTTTCTGGCGACAGTAACATATACACCATTTGATCCGGGCTGGATGCATATTTCAAGTGATACTCAGCAAGTATCCAATGCAAGTGGTATTGCCGGTGCATGGATTGCAGATTTGCTGTTTGGCTTTTTAGGTTGGGCAAGTTTACTTATTCCAATCTTCCTATTTGCTGAAGCGATTCAAGTCTGGTGGCCACATAGTTTTCTAAACCGCCCATTCCGTTATGCTGCGCAGTTCTTCTTAATTCTTGTTGTTTCGAGTTTGCTTTACCTTCACTGGAATGTACCTGCAGATACTTTAGATAATGCGGCAGGCGGGATTATTGGTTATGAGTTGGGGCAAAGCTTATCTCAACTGTTAACAATTTATGGTGCGACATTATTTCTCCTTGTTTTCGGAGTGGTATTGTTCACTTTGGCATTTGGGGTGCAGTGGAGCAAAACATGGGTTACGCTCAAAGCAATGCCTGGTTATTTACAAGATTTATTCTATAAAAATGTATCTCCTAACGAATCTGCTTATGACTTAACCACACAGCCTGCGAATAAAGCAGCAACGGTAAAAGTTGCAGAGATGCCTAAAGCAGAAGAAGTTACGGATGAAGTAGAGCTAAATGCCCAACCAGAAAAAGCTCAAAGCAAAGCGAGCTCTACACGACATGATGAAATAGCAGAGCGTTTATTTGCTGACGTTTTAGCTAAAGAACAAAGTCAACCTGAAACAATTGAAGAAAAACCAACTCCTCAGCCAGAAAACTTTGAGCGTACACTTGAGCAAGCCCAACAGCTTAAAAAAGACAGTGAGCGTTTAGTGGCTACGGGAGAGGTTTGGCGTGCTTTACAGCGTGATGATGTAAGCCATAAACAAGAAATTGATGCGCTGTTACGAGCTGCTGATGATTCAAGTGAACAGCCTTCGACTCATGAGCAATTTCAGCAAACAGTTTATCAGGCTAAACAAAATCAACCATCGAATACTCATCAAGGTTTAGATTGGAATGATGATGAGATTTTTGATGAACTACTTGCTGCAGTTCCAAATAGTAAAACAGCAACTGACGTGCATACGCCATTTGTTCAAGATCATCATGTTGAACCAGAAGTTACGCCGCAAGCTCCTCAAACATTAGTTGAGTCATCTGTACCTGTATCGAATTTAAATCAGTCACCTAAAAATTTATCTAATGAAGAAGTCTTTGATGATTTTGACGACTTATTGATTGATGAAGATATCCCGCCAGCAACTCAACCGATCAAGGCAAGTAGCTATGCGCAATCTTCAGCTTTTGTAAAAGCGCCTATTCAAACTACGATTGGTGCTGAGAAGCTGTCAAAAGAAGAATTTATTGAAGCTTGGCAGGAAACTGCTGGAAAGCCTCAGGATGACCTTGAGGATGAGTTTGATTTTGATGCGCCTTTAACAGATGCATCAGGTCGACCAATGTCTCGTGCCATGCAAGTGGCTAAAAAGCGTTTAGATTTACCAACATTACCGGGTTTTGAATTGCTTGATAAGGTTGACCCAAATAAGAAAGTTAACTTTACCGAGGAACAGCTTTCCCGTTTATCTGAATTGCTTGAGATCAAGTTACAAGAGTTTAACGTGAAGGCTCAGGTGGTTGAAGCTCAGCCGGGTCCAGTGGTTACACGTTTTGAATTAGATTTAGCACCGGGTGTGAAAGCATCTAAAGTGACTAATATTTCCCGTGACTTGGCACGTTCAATGTCTATGGCTTCTGTACGTGTAGTAGAGGTTATTCCGGGTAAACCATATATTGGTATTGAAGTTCCAAATAGTGCTCGTGAAATGGTACGTTTGATTGAACTATTGGAAACACCCGCATATCGTGACCCAAGTGCTCTCATTAGTATGGCAATGGGTAAAGATATTTCAGGTAATCCGGTACTAACAGACTTGGCAAAAGCACCGCATATGTTGGTTGCGGGTACTACAGGTTCGGGTAAATCTGTTGCTGTTAACTCGATGATTTTATCGATGTTACTTAAATATACCCCTGACCAATTGCGTCTGATTTTAATTGACCCGAAACAGCTTGAATTAGCCAACTACAACGATATTCCGCATTTATTAACACCTGTCGTCACTGACATGAAAGATGCAGTGAGTGCTTTAAACTGGTGTGTAAATGAAATGGAGCGCCGTTATAAGCTTATGTCATTCCTCAAAATTCGTAAGTTAAGTGACTACAACCGAAAAGTTGAAGAAGCGCTTGCAAATGGAGAAGACTTGATTGACCCGACATGGAAACCAAGTGACTCAGCGACACAAGAGCGCGCGCCTCGTTTAACGCCATTACCATCAATTGTGATTGTGGCAGATGAGTTCGCTGATATGATCATGCAAGTTGGTAAGAAAGCAGAAGAAATGATTACGCGTTTGGCGCAAAAATCTCGTGCTGCTGGTATTCACTTATTGCTTGCAACTCAACGTCCATCGGTAGATGTCATTACAGGTCTTATTAAAGCCAATATTCCAACGCGTGTAGCTTTACGTGTAAACAGTAAAATTGACTCACGTACTATTTTGGATGCAGGTGGTGCAGAAGACTTGTTAGGCCACGGTGATATGCTGTTCTTAGGACCAGGTAAGATTGAGCCAGAACGTGTGCATGGTGCATTTATTAGTGATGATGAAGTTAACCGTATTTGTGATGCATGGCGTGAACGTGGCGAACCAGACTACGTAGATGAGATCTTAACTCCATTTGATGAGGAGCCTGCTTCGCGTGGCTTTGAAGAAGGTGATGGTGGTTCAGACCGTGATGCACTTTATGATCAATGTGTATCGTTTGTTTTAGAAACTCGAAAAGCTTCTACATCTTCATTACAGCGTAAGTTTAGCCTTGGTTATAACCGTGCCGCTCGTATCATTGATCAAATGGAAGAGAATGGTATTGTGAGTGCTATGGGGGCCAACGGTAAGCGCGATATTTTAGTTTAATATCTACAGTTAAAATTAAGCCTCTTCGGAGGCTTTTTTTATGGTTAAAAATAATAATTACTACGGGTAGTTTGAGATTTTATCAAATAGTAAAAAATGCTAATGTGTGCTTCTCAATAAATAACAATGAAACAAATCAGGAGGACAACATGTTAGTCGCGTTAATTACGTTAGCTTTTATTCATTTTTGTGCGCTTATTACTCCAGGGCCTGATTTTTTTCTGGTATCACAGACTGCAGTGAGCCGATCTCGTAAAGAAGCAATGCTGGTTGTTGCAGGGATAACAGCGGGTGTTATGTTTTGGGCTTCTTTAGCATTGATGGGCTTAAATATTATTTTTGAGAAAATGGCTTGGTTAAAGCAAGGTTTACTTATTGCAGGCGGTTTATATCTATGCTGGTTAGGATACCAAATGTTGCGTTCGGCATTTTCAAAAAATCAGCAGGAAGAGGTGACAACTGTTGAATTACCGAAAGCGCCGTATTTATTTTTTATGAAGGGATTACTCACCAATTTATCGAACCCTAAAGCTGTGATCTATTTTGGTAGTGTATTCTCTTTATTTTTAGCAAATCCTCAGCTTGATCAAGTCCATTGGCTGCTTTTTATTATTGTGTCGGTTGAAACAATTTTATGGTTCTGCTTTGTGACTTTTATTTTTTCATTACCGAGCTTTAGAGCCGCTTACCGTAATTTTTCAAAATGGATTGATGGTATTTCTGGGGGAATTTTTACCGTTTTCGGTATTTTCCTGATTGGAAATCGATAATTTTAAATAAGAAAAAAGCCTCTTTATGAGGCTTTTTTATTTTTAAGCAAACTTTGCTAAAACTTCTAAAAACGGTGCTGATTGACGTGGGAATTTAGCAATCACGTCATGAATGCGTTCGCCTTCCGGATTAGTCGCATTAATATCTCGTCCATCTGCAACAAATTTAGTTAAAAGACGTTCATAGTCATTTGGACGCATATGTTTGAAAGCATGGTAGAGCACATGGAAGTCTGCGTTCACACCATTTGGAGGAAGTTGGTTGAGGTAGGCAAAAACACGCTCATCGGACCATTCTTCATTGAAAGTTGCTGGCTGTGATAATGCCATGACAATCTCCTCATTTTAAAAAAGGCAAAATAACTTGCGTTATTTTGCCTTGATTCTGCTTTATTGAATAGTCAGAAATAGAATTATCGTTCTTCAGGTAAATTGATATTCATTTCTAACATTTCGATGTTTGCTTCAGAACGAACTTGCATTTGGATATGCTGTTCGCCTACACCACTAACATAACGACTGACCACCTGCATAATTTCTTTCTTCATTTGGTCAATCTTGTCTTGGCTTAAACGACGGCCTAAACCTTGTTCTGATGCAACAATGACTTTTAAACGATCTTTGGCAGTTTGAGCACTTGATGGTTTTTCTTCACTGCTAAATAATTTACTCCAGAATCCTGCCATATCTACGCTCCAAATAGTCGTGCTAACCAGCCTTTAGGTTGAGCTGTGATGTGTCGATAAGGGCGGTCTTCGCCAAGAAAGCGAGCAACCAAGTCATCATACGCTTGTCCAGCTTTAGTTTCTGAATACAGAATAACTGGCTTACCTTCGTTTGATGCTTGTAATACACTTGGACATTCAGGAATAACACCTAATGTCGGTACGCGTAAAATATCTTTAGAAATATCATCAATCGTCAGCATTTCCTGACGGTCAGCACGTTCAGGGTTAAAACGTGTAATACATAAATGTTTACGTATACGTCCTTCGTTGTGTTCAACTTTTTTAGTTTTGCTATCTAACATTCCGATGATGCGGTCAGAGTCACGTACTGAAGAAATTTCAGGGTTTGTCACAATGATTGCTTCATCTGCATGGTACATTGCTAAAATTGCACCACGCTCGATCCCCGCAGGTGAGTCACAAATAATGTAATCAAATTCTTGAGAAAGCTCATCAATTACACGAGCAACACCTTCGTCGCTCAAAGCATCTTTATCACGGGTTTGGGAAGCCGGCAAAATGTAAAGGTTTTCGATATCTTTATCGCGAATAAGGGCTTGTTGCAGACGTGCTTCATTATTAATTACATTGACGAAATCATAAACAACACGACGCTCACAACCCATAATTAAATCAAGGTTACGTAAGCCTACATCAAAGTCAATCACAACAGTTTTATGACCACGAAGGGCTAAACCTGTTGCAAAAGATGCACTCGTTGTAGTTTTACCTACACCACCTTTGCCTGATGTTACGACAACAATTTTGGCCACCGAATCCACTCCTATTATGGTCATACATACACCCTTAAAAGGGCTGTTTTTTGGTGATTTGCTTAATAAACTAAAGTTCTAGAGCTTCAAATTCAAGCTCTTGCTTTTCATTTAAATAAATATGTACTGGCTTTTTTACCACATGTTTAGGGATATCATCTGCGACACAATATGTTCCGGCAATGGAAACGAGTTCAGCCTCTAAAGATTGGCAAAAAATGCGTGCAGCAGCGTGCCCACCCGCACCAGCAATGACTCTACCACGAACCGTGCCATAAATATGTATATTTCCTGAAGCAATCACTTCGGAACCACTATTCATGCCAGCTTTTAAAATAATATCGCCTTGGTCTTGTACAAGAGATTGGCCTGTACGCAAAATTTCATCATGATAAGAGGTAATATGGGCAACTGCATTATTATTTAGTGGTTTTTTTGTTTCTACTGAAGCTTGTGTAGAGGTAGGCTTCTCTACAATTGCAACTTGCTCTGCAGTTGGTTTAATACGTTGTAATGGCTGATCTGCCGGTAATACAGGGAACTGAATGGCGCGTGCTTCGTCGCCTAAAATACCGTCAATGACAGCCATAGGCTGTAAGCCCATGCTGACTAACAGCTGAATTAAAGCAATAAGCTCTTGTTCAACAGTACTATCTATAATAACGACAGTTCCCTGATAGGAACCTTCATTTAATATATTTGATAATTGCTGGCGGATCACATCATGATCATTCGTATCGAAGGTTATCCTGCTAAAGTTAACCATTCTGCCGGTAATCCGGATATCAGCCATAAGTCTTCCTTCAAGGCGTTAAAACGAGCTGTAATATCGTTAAGTTTATTGTAAATAGAGCAAATGCTAGAACAAATCGTACCAATTCTCTAGCGTGATTTATAAAAAAATAAATAAATGCTTATTCTTTGATTCGATCATACTCCGCGAGTGTTTGTTGCCACTGTTTAACTTTAACTTGTTTACGGACAGCTTCTAGCGTTTCAAAAACGACAGACTCAACCAGCTGCTCAAGTTCATGGTTATCAATATTTATATGGCTAATTTTTTGAGAAATTAATTGATAAGTTGAATTAGGATGTGCGGCTGAACCTTCAATTAACGGTTCTATTAAACCAGCACTGATATTTTCACCAAGACGTTGACCAATACTTTGAATTTGTTGCTCAATACGTCCCCCTACAAGTGGAATAAGCCTTAATAATTGTGTTAATTCAGGCGTATCTTCTATTGCCTGATCTACGATTTGTCCGACAGCTCGGGTGATTGCAGGCTTTTGTTCTTTTAAAGCAGTTGCTAAAGATTCTTGTAATAGGGAAGTTAGGGTTACGGTAAATTGTTCACGATGATGATTAACCAAATCATGAATAATTTGTTTATGGCTAGAACTCGTTTCAAGCTCGTATCGAATACCGTCAATTACGGTAATCACCACGCGGTCCGACAACTCTTCCATAACCACACGGTAATAAAAGAGCCCTGTCTTTCTCCAGCTTTCAGGAATAACCGGGTAACCAAGTTCGTGTAAACGGTATGCAATAATCCCGGCACGGAATAAACGTAGAAAACGTAGCTGAGGAATAATAGCTAAAATTTCATACCAGTGAATGAAAGGGAAGAAGAACCAACGCTTATGATGTTTATAAACGATAGCAATTCCCCAACGGACCAGTAGTTCAATAATTAGAAAACCAATAAACCAGGCTTCAGAGGTAATAACCCACGGATGTAAATGGGTACGGTAGAAAGACAATATTTGGGGCAAATGGATATGTTCAAAGAACCATGCCCCAATACTGCTCATTAAAAAGAAATTGGCTGCAAGACAGAACAGATTGAAAATGATAATAAACACCATAAAGATGTCGTAGACCAAAAACAGCTTAAATGAAAGGCTGCTTGAATCTACACGGTGATATTTCGTTTGCTTTCCAGAACTGTTTTGCATAAAAGTGGATTCTTTTTTAAAGATTCGTAGTCGCGTATTGAGCTTTCATTTTCTCGATGAGCTGATCTTTTTCAGTCCAGAGTTCATGTACCCATTGTTGAAAACGTTCACGGTAAACTGGGTCATCTTCATAATTACCCCCGAGAACCCAGTCTGGTATTTCAATTTTTCGAAGATTGACCGCAATTTTTGAAACGTCGCCTAGCCAGAAATCGCCATAACCTGGTACGCCATCAGGGTAGACAATGGTCATATCAACTAAAGCATCAATTTTGTCGCCCAAAATATTTAACGCCAGAGCCAAACCACCTGCTTTAGGTTTTAATAAATGTTTATATGGTGATTTTTGTTGGTCGTGTTTTTCCTGAGTAAAACGAGTCCCTTCCAAATAATTTAATAATGTAAAAGGTTGACTTAAGAGCTGTTCACACGCTTTACGTGCTTCCATCATATCGCGGTCTTTGAGTTCAGGGTTTTTCGCGATTTGCTCTTTTGTATGACGCTTCATCATTGGGAAGCCTAAGATTTTAAAAGCTTGACCCACGAAAGGAATAAAGATGAGTTCCCACTTGGTAAAAAAGCGGGTAAGCGGCATACGGGTTAACCCGAAATATTGGTTTACCGTGGTATCAACCCAACTTTGATGGTTACAAGTCATTAAATAACGACCTTGCATATTCAGATCAAGGCCTTCGTCAATGCTAATGTCCCATTTTAAATTAGGTAAAACATGATCAATCAGCCAATTATTAACACCAAGCCAGCTATTAGTAATTTGAATATTGGTTTCATCAATTTTTGAAGACTTTTTAAATAGCTTTGTTAAACCTAAAGCTAAGACAGGTGGTCCATGAAAAAAAGTGCTACCTGTGATGACTGTACCTACAGTGAGTCCACGTGTAATTTTTTTTAGCGCAGATTGCTTATTGGGTGCAGTTGACATATAAATGGCCCCGAATATCCAAAATCCATAGAAAGTTGTTCAACTATAACTATCGTGAAATGAAATACAACGGTATCTTAGACAACAATGAAGAAATTGTGATGAGTGCACACCTTAAAGTGCATCAAAATATTACAAAAAAATAACTAAACTGTTTATTATTAACAAAATATCAATGTTTTATACTTCCTTTTTGTTTCATTATTCATTCAACAACAAAACACTCAAAGTGAGGAGGCATGCAATGCGTGCATTAGTTATTTCAACAGTGGTAGGGGCAGCAGTAGTACTTTCTGGTTGTCAAACAACAGGTAATAACCTTGGTGGCGTTGAATACGATAAAGCCGCATTAGGTACTTTGATCGGCGCAGCAGCTGGCTACGGTATTTCTAAATCAAATGCAAACTCTAGCCGTCAAAACAACCGTGCTGCGGCAATTGGTGCAGTTCTTGGTGCAGCTGGCGGTTTATATCTTGACCAAAAAGAGAAAAAATTACGCGAACAAATGGCTGGTACTGGTGTAGAAGTAGGCCGTAACCCAGATGGTTCTGTTCAATTGATCATGCCTGGTAGCATTACTTTTGATACTAACAAATCAAACATCAAGCCAAACTTCTATGCAACTTTGGACAAAGTAGCTCAAACATTGGCTGAAGATAACAAGAGCGCGATTTTAGTTACTGGTTATACAGATAACACTGGTAATGACTCTATTAACATCCCATTATCTCAAGCGCGTGCTCAGTCAGTTAAAAACTATTTAGCTGGTAAAGGTGTTCCATCTAGCCGTATCGATGCACAAGGTTATGGTTCTTCTAACCCAATCGCAGACAACTCAACTGCTTCTGGTCGTGAACAAAACCGCCGTGTAGAAATCAGCATTTATGCTAAACAATAAGATCTAGTTTATTGTTTAAAAAACCACCTTCGGGTGGTTTTTTTATGGGTGAAGTATAAAAAATAATCACGACATTCTGCGGCGCATAAATTGCATTATTAGACATCATTTATACATATCCGTAGATTTACTATTGGGATTCTAAAAAAGAGATGACTATAATCATGCTCGAAAAATTAAGAGGTAATACACGATGTCATCTGCCAGTCAACTGAACAACAAGCAAGAAGAAGCCATGAAATATACTCAAGGCCCTTTATTGGTGCTTGCTGGCGCTGGTTCAGGTAAAACATCGGTAATTACGCGTAAAATTGCTTATTTGGTGCAACATTGCCGTATTCCTGCGCATCGTATTACAGCGATGACCTTTACCAATAAAGCTGCACGCGAAATGAAAGAGCGTGTCACTAAGCTTTTATCACGTGAAGAAGCAAAAGGTTTGTCCGTTTCGACCTTCCATACTTTTGGTTTAAATCTTTTACGTTTAGAACTTAAAAATTTACCTTTAAAAGCTAATTTTTCGATTTTGGATGCAGATGACTGTAAACGTATTTTGATGGATTTGATGCATCGCGACAATTTATCGGGTGCAGAGAGTAAAGAACTAATTGCCAAGGCAATGAAGAAAATTTCAGATTGGAAAAACGATCTGATTTTGCCTGAACAAGCACATTCGACGTGTGAAACTCCTGAAGATGTCCAGTTTGCCCATCTTTATCAACTTTATGAACGTAATTTACGTGCTTACAATGCAGTTGACTTTGATGACCTCATTGTTATGCCAACCCGCTTATTGCAAGAAAATGCAGAAGTACGTGACAAATGGCAAAACCGTGTTCGTTACTTGCTAGTGGATGAGTATCAAGATACCAACACCGCGCAATATATTTTGGTGAAATTACTAGTTGGCGTAATGGGGCAGTTTACTGCCGTAGGTGATGATGACCAGTCAATTTATGCATGGCGTGGGGCTAAGCCTGAAAACATGGCTTTGCTTAAACAGGATTTCCCAAATCTTCATATTATTAAGCTTGAACAAAATTACCGCTCGACCAGCCGTATTTTGAAAGCTGCGAACTGTGTAATTCAAAATAACCCGCATATTTTTGATAAAAAATTGTGGAGTGATAAAGGCCATGGTGAGGTCATCAGAATTATTACCTGTCGTAATGATGATGATGAAGCAGAACGTGTAGTCAAAGACTTACTGACTCACAAACTTATGAATGGTAAGAACTGGAAAGATTACGCTGTATTGTACCGTGGTAACTTTCAGGCGCGTGTATTGGAAACACAACTTCGCCAAATGCAAATTCCGTACAAACTCTCTGGCGGTACATCGTTCTTCGCTCGTGCAGAAATTAAAGATGTAATGAGTTATTTACGTCTTATTATTAACCCAGAAGATGACAGTGCTTTCTTACGTATTATTAATACGCCTAAACGTGCGATTGGCCCAGTTACTCTTGAAAAACTAGGTTTATTTGCACAAGAAAACAATTTGTCTTTACTTGGTGCTTCTTCTGACCAACGCTTAAGTATGGTGCTTCCTAAAAAGGCAGAAACTCAATTGCATGAGTTTGCTGATTTTATCTCGACGTTTACACGTGAGTTGTTGGAAGATGATGAGCCTGTGCCTAAAGTTCGTCAAATGATGAATGAAGCGGGTTATATCGACTATATTCGTGAGCAGTCCGCAACGCCTGCGCAAGAGAAAAGTAAACTCGATAATATCGAGAACTTGTTTAGTAGTATTCAAAACTTAATTAATCGTGCTGAAGATGTTGATGAAAAGAACATTGAAAGTGTGATTCGAAAACTAGTCTTGCTTGATATGTTAGAGCAGCAGCAAGAGGAAGAAGATACTGATAAAGTGAACTTACTTACTCTACATGCCGCTAAAGGTTTGGAATTCCCATATGTCTATATTATGGGTCTTGAAGAAGAGCTGTTGCCGCATAAGAATTCGATTGCTGCTGAAACAATTGAAGAAGAACGCCGTCTTATGTACGTGGGAATTACCCGTGCACGTCAAGGCTTAACTTTGACTTTGGCAGAGCAGCGTAAAAATGGTGGTCAAATGAAACAGATGACCCCAAGCCGTTTCCTCGATGAGCTTCCGCAAGATGAGCTCGAATGGTTAGGGCGTAAAAAGAAAATTGCAGCAAATGTTGATCCTAAAGAACAGGCTCAACAATATTTGGCAAATTTAAAAGCTTTATTAAAGCGTTAATTTTTTTAATTTTTAGGAAATCCCATGAAAGTTCAAGTTAAATTGCTCGATCCGCGTTTAGGTAAAGAGTGGCCTTTACCTTCATATGCAACAGCAGGGTCAGCAGGTTTAGATTTACGTGCCTGTTTAGATGAAGCAATTGAGATTGAACCAGGCCAAACTGTTTTGGTTAAAACAGGTATGGCAATTTATATTCATGATGTGAATTTTGCTGGTTTAATTCTACCGCGTTCAGGTTTAGGCCATAAACACGGTATCGTGCTTGGCAACTTAGTTGGTTTGATTGATTCGGACTATCAAGGTGAGTTGATGGTTTCAGTGTGGAACCGTGGTCAAACCACCTTCCGTTTAGAACCGGGTGAGCGTTTAGCACAGTATGTTTTAGTTCCAGTAGTTCAGGCTGAATTTGAGCAAGTAGAGGAATTTGAAGAAACTTTACGTGGCGCAGGCGGTTTTGGTCACACTGGTAAACAATAATTAATTTATAAAAAATAATGAAAAGAAACGCTTGTTTTACAAGTGTTTCTTTTTACACCTTGAATGTTACAATGAATTATATTACAAAACGCTTTACTCATATTCTTTTAACTTTTTTTAGCAAATACCCATTTTTCAGATTTTGAATACTCTATGTTTTTGCGATAGATCAAATTGATCTTTAAATAGAAGATACGCTATGAATGTAAGACACTCATTTCCAAAAAATATTTTCCGTGCTTACGATATTAGAGGCAAACTTTCTTATTTAACTACGGACGTCGTCCGTTCAATTGCCTATGGATTGGCACAACAATATAAACAAGCAGAACAAACTCAACTGATCATTGGTTATGATGCGCGCCTAACGAGTCCGGCTTATGCGCATTTAATCGAAGAGATATTAGTAGAGCAGGGTTTAAATGTTACAAATATTGGTTGTTGCTCAACCCCGATGATGTACTACATTGCACGGGAGTTTGGTGGTAATGGCATAATGGTAACAGCTAGCCATAACCCTAAATCAGATAATGGTATTAAATGGATTTTAAGAGGTGAACCTCCATCTCCTGAAATGATCCAGCAAGTAGGTGAATTTGCGCAAACTTATGTACCTACTCATACAATTTCATTATTAGAATTATCAACTCCTCAATTTAATTCAGAATTTTGTAAAAAATACCAACAAGCAATCTTTAACGATATTCAACTTAAGCGTCCTTTAAAAGTTGTATTAGATGGCCTGCATGGATCGGCAGGGCACTGCTCAAAACTCGTACTTGAAAAAATGGGTTGTGAAGTCATTGCTTTACGTACAACTCCAAATGGTGAGTTTCCTGATCATGCACCAGACCCTTCACATGCTGCGCATTTAAAAGAACTACGTAAAACGATTATTGAACAGGGGACAGATATTGGTATTGCCCTTGATGGTGATGGCGACCGTGTCGTATTACTTGATGAAAAAGCCAATATACTTACCGCTGACCGTTTATTGTCACTATTTGCACAAATGTGTCTGGAGCAGCAACCAGACAAAGAAATTGTATTTGATGTGAAATGCTCGCTCATGGTTCAAAGAACCGTAGAACGACTTGGTGGTAAACCCAAAATGATTCGCACGGGAAGTAGCTTCCTCCGCACGTATTTATCTCAATCAAATGGTAACGCCATTTTTGGGGGCGAATACGCGGGTCATTATGTATTTAATGATGGGCGTGGTTTTGGGTATGACGATGGTTTGTACGCTGCATTACGTGTAATGGAATATTTCACTAAGTCGAGTGCGACAACAATTTCTGATTTATTTTCTAATTATCCTGAAAGATGCTGTACCGAAGATACTTATATTGGCACCCATCAGTCCGACCCTAAACATGTACTACAAGATATTGAAATTTTAAGCCATCGTTTGGGTGCTCGAATTAGTAAAATTGATGGCGTACGTCTTGATTTTGATGATGGTTTTGGCATTATTCGAGCATCAAATACAGGTGAGTATTTTACCGTAAGATTTGACGCTGATAATCCTTTACGTTTAAAGGAAATCCAGCAAAAATTTATTGATATGTTGCAAGAGCGTTATCCGCAAATTGCACAAGAACTTTCTGAGGCCTAATAAGGAGAGGCGCAATGCCACAAGATCAGCATCTCGGCGTCGACAAAGCAAAAATCTTGATTGAAGCTTTGCCATATATTCAACGTTTTTCTGGTAAGACGCTGGTGGTGAAATACGGTGGTAATGCGATGACTGATCCTGAATTGGAAAGTTCATTTGCCCGCGATATCGTTTTACTTAAAACTGTGGGTTTAAACCCGATTGTTGTGCATGGCGGTGGCCCACAAGTTGACTCTTTCTTAAAGCAATTAGGACGTGAGTCTGACCGTATTGATGGTATGCGTGTGACCGATGAAGCTACGATGGAAGTGGTTGAAATGGTCCTAGGCGGTAGCGTAAACAAATCTATTGTTAATTTGATTAATAAACACGGCGGCCGTGCAATTGGCTTGACTGGTCAAGATGGCAACCTATTACGTGCCCGTAAATTATTAATGGAAAAACAAGAAGAGGACGGTTCTATCAAACATATCGATTTAGGTATGGTTGGTGAGGTGACCGGGGTTAAAACTGACGTATTAGAGATGTTTACTCAAAGCGACTTTATTCCTGTTATTGCTCCATTAGGTGTTGATGAAAAAGGTAATACTTACAATATTAATGCTGACTTGGTGGCTGGGAAGGTCGCAGAAGCATTAGGCGCAGAAAAATTAATTCTGCTGACTAATATTAGTGGCGTATTAGATGAAAACAAAAACCTTTTAACCGGTTTAACGACACAAGAAGTTGACCGTTTAATCGAAACAGGCGTAATTTACGGTGGAATGATTCCTAAAGTAGGCTGTGCGCTTGACGCTGTAAAAGGTGGTGTTGTGAGCGCACATATTGTTGACGGTCGTGTACCGCACGCAACATTACTTGAAATCTTTACAGATCACGGGGTCGGTACGCTCATTTCTAACCGTACACAAACGACTCACTAATCCTTATTAGTTTTTATTAAAAGATCATGCTAAGTGGTCTTTTTTTATGCCATTTAATTTTGGTCATTTTTTTGTCATGAGCTTTGACTAGTGTAGTGGGTGTCACTAGGAGCGTTCATTATGCTGGAAAAATTTAATCAATATCGCCAAACCTGGACTTTACCTTTAAATCGCCATAAGGCTAACAATCAAACACAATTCCGCTTTGAATGGGTTGATAATTTAAAAGAATTACAAGATGTACAACGGTTTCGTGCACAACAATTTAGTAAACAATTCGGCATTCAATTTGAAGATAATTTAGATCAAGATATTTACGATTTTGGCTGTGAGCATGCTGTATTAAGAGAAAAATGGACAGGAGAGATAGTTGCTTATACACGACTTAAGCTCTTCCAAGGCCATGAAATAGGGCAAAGTTACAGTGCTAATGAGTTTGATATTGTTCCACACTTGTCGCATTTGCCAAATGTATTAGAGATAGGGCGTACTTGTGTACATCCACGTTTTCGTAATGGTAAGGCACTTTCAACATTATGGCTGAATCTTGCACCTAAAGTATTGTGGTCAATGCGTGCTAAATATTTGATGGGATGTGTCAGTATTCATCTGCAAGATAATTTGGCTAGAGCGTACTATACGCACCGTCAAATTCAGCAGTTACCGGACACTAAAACCATCGATATTCGTTCTAAGAAAATCTATGAACCTGAATATCCGGAGTTTAGTTTCCCTCAAGATGAGCGGATGCCGAAACTATTCCAAATGTATTTGAGTATGCAGTCTAAATTATCCAAAGATGCCTTCTTTGATGCTGAATTTAACTGTCTCGATTACTTTGTATTTTTAGAAGTGAATAAAATTGCCACTTCGTTTGTAATGAACAAAATGGCCCAGCGATAAAGTTATCTTATATTTTGTAATAGCGAGCGCATATTGGGATTTACAAGCCAATTTACTCTCATGCACAATAGTACGCATGGGGTAATGAAGTGAAAGTTTAAAAACAATATGTGCCAGCTATTAGGAATGAATTGTGCAACACCAACGGATATCACTTTTTCTTTCCGTGGTTTTTCACAACGCGCAGGAATTACCTCTGACCATAGTGATGGTTTTGGTATTGCCTTTTTTGAAGATAAGGCATGCCGTTTATTTGTAGATAACCAGTCTGCAGTTGAATCACCAATTGCTGATCTTATTCGTAATTATCCCATTAAATCACGTAATGTAATCGCACATATTCGTAAGGCGACTCAAGGCAAAATTACGCTTGAGAACTCACATCCTTTTATTCGGGAGTTATGGGGACGTCACTGGATTTTTGCCCATAATGGCGATTTACATGATTTTAATCCACCCTTAAGCGGACGTTTTACGCCGGTAGGGAATACCGATAGCGAAAGAGCATTTTGTTATTTATTAGATCAACTGGTAGAAGTATTTGGTTATGAAGAACCAACGCTTGAGCAGATATTTGAAGTATTAGAAAAGATTTCCCCTCAAATTGCAGAATATGGGACATTTAATTTCTGTTTATCGAATGGTAAAGCTTTATTTAGTTATGCAATTACTAAATTACATTGGTTAGTTCGAGAATATCCATTCAATAATGCACATTTAATTGATTTAGATGTTGAGGTTGATTTTAGTCAGGTGACGACTCCTGAAGATCGAGTTGCAGTAATTACCACGGAACCTTTAACTCATAATGAAACATGGATTGCTTATCAACCTGGTGAAATGATTTTATTTCAACATGGTAAACCTATAAAAAAAGCGATTACTCAAGTTGAAAGATTAATACGTGAAGAGAAAAATCCTGAACTTAAGCGTATTACTCGTGCTGACCAATATTAATTTTTTATTAAAAGAAATGTAGTTTCTTGAGAAATATATATTTTTGTTTATTTAATAATAAAGTATTTTGTTTAAAAAATACTTTATCTTTTTAGTTGGTTAATATTAATTAATTTTTTAAAAATCAAAATCTTAACTATTTATTCATTTTTATTTATTTAAAGCCGACAAAATAGCTTTGTTTTTATTTATACCCTTTAAAGATAAGATGCGGTTTATGCAACAGTCATTGAACATCATTGGGGGTGATGTATGAAAATGAAATGGGCTTCAGAATATAATACTGGTATTGACGTTATTGATGAGCAACATAAACGAATACTGGATTATATTAACGAGATTGATGATGTAAAAGATGATGAGGATAGACGTCGTATTAAAGATGTTTTAGACAATATTATTGATTATACACAATCACATTTTACCTTTGAAGAAAGTTTACAAGAGGAAGCAGATTATAAATATAGAGTGCCTCATAAACGTGTACATGACTTATTTATTAAAAAAATAGAGTTATATCGTGAACGTTTTGAAATGGGCCATACCATTGAAGCAGAATTACAAGAGATCTTGGCTAAATGGTTAATTAACCATATTCAACATGATGATGCCGATTATGTGGGGGCAGTAAAAGAAAATATGATGGGGATTATTAGAGAAAAAGAAAAGAAGAAAGGAAAGAACTGGTTCGCCCGTTTTTTCTCATAACCTTAACTAAAAAAACTCTAATATACAGTTAGCGCGGCAAACTATCGTTTCGGTGGTTTGCTTTTTTTATTGTGCAAACTTTGATTTTCATGCATGAGACGGGCAAAATATCTATAGACTTTTTCAAGGAATGCATAATGCAGGACATACCTATGTCACGATGGTTATCGCCTCTTATGGCGTTTTGCTTATCTTTTGTCATCATGGCCACTTTGGCACCAACCATGGGAATCCAGATTGATCGTCAAATCGATTTCTGGTTATTGTGGTTTGGCACTATGTTGTTATTGGCATTACCAGTTTGTTATTTGGAAATTGCTTTAGCAAAACGATCAAAAACAACCGCTTTAAATGCGTTATCGAGTTTAACTCGTGAAGCTGATAGTTCCCCTAAATGGCGTGTGGTTGGCTGGCTTGCTGTTGTTTTTATTCCTTTCTTAGCGGGTAACGTTCTAAGTACTGCAAGCAATATATTAGTTGCGCAGTTTGCCCCAAGCATTTCCGGTCAAATTATTTTTGCAGGCCTTGCAGTTGCTGCCTTGGTATTATCTTTTATTCCACGCCAAATACTCATTTTATTAATGACCTTAGGAGTAATCGCTTCTATTGTGTTGGCAAATACGATGGGCTCGACTTTACAGCCTTGGCATTGGACCAGTGTTGAGTTTAAGGAGTGGGGTAATGCAACTGTACTTGCACTTGTCGCGAGCGGGTTAGGTTTAGGGCTTTACTGGCAAAATAGTGTAGGTGCTGTTCAGGCGCAAGAAGGCGCAACAAAAACTGTTCTTCCAATTTGGTTAGCTCAGCTCATTGCTGTGGTTGCTTTTGGCTTTTTCTCGCTTCAGGCTCAATTACCCGTTTTAACGTGGATATTTACCGGAGTAATGACATCCGCGTTATTTGTGCAGTTGGCTAGAGAACAACTTGCTCAGCGACAGCTTATGTCTGTTTTACAATGGGTGATTATTGTTGTAGCAATTGCAGTTTGGGCGGTGCCGGAAGTTCATAATTTATTCACGCTTATTCTTATGCTGTGGGGCTTACTTATTTGCTTAATCTATGCAGTTTTTGCAGGTTGGATTATGAAAATTAGCCACTTACGTAAATCGATGAATTTTAGCAATGAGCTTTTTTATAACTTGTGGCGTATTGCTGTACGTATCGTATTGCCGCTTTCAATTATTGTGGCAATGATTGCTGTAATTGGACAAAGTATCTAATGGAACGTACACAACAAGTTTGGGTCGCTTTTGCGGTACCGGAACAACAGTTTTTAATTTCTGTTCCATTTGAAGAGGGAATGACTGCTGCACAGGCAGTTCAAGCAAGTGGTTTATCAAATCAAGTTGATTTGCCTGAACCACTTCAGCTCGGCATTTTTGGAGTAAAAGTAGAAACTGATGCGGTATTACACGCGGGTGATCGAGTTGAGGTTTATCGACCATTAACGATTAATCCAAAAGATATTCGCCGGAAACGTGCTGCGAAAAACCCTGTAGGCAGATACATTAAAGGCAATCGCTTTAAGCAATCAGCTCAATAAGCAAAACCCCTCAAGTATTTCACTAGAGGGGTTTCTTTTTATTAGAAAAAACGATTATAGTGGTGGGGCAGTTAAAATTGCTTCTTTGGAAGCAGGTAAACCTGGTTGCGATTCTGGAATAGTCTCTAAACCTTCAATTTTAGTTACGGTTCCAGTTTCATCAAAGTAAATTTTTAAATGCTGACCATGTGCTGCGGGGATTTTCGCTTTTTTAGCATATGTTCCCGGGATATAGTTGTAGATATAGTCCCAACGTTGTGGATTGAGGGGATCAGTCACTGTTGGGCTACCAAGCAAAAAGCGCACTTGCTGGAAATTCATGCCGACCTGTACTTGAGAGGCTTGAGCTTTAGTCAATGGAGTCCCTTGAGGAATATCAACCTTATATACACCAAAGATTGAACAACCAGCTAGGAGTGAAGTGACGAATAACGTCAGCACGAGTTTTTGCATTTTGCTACACTATCCCAATAAATTATGATGCATTTGATCAAAGGATAGATCATACTTCATCTAAATTCTATTGCCTATTCCAACTTGAGATTTGTTGAGAGACCTTTTTTCATGCCTATTTCCAATCAAGATTTGCGCAAAGCTGGACTTAAAGTTACCCTTCCACGAATTAAGATTTTGGAATTATTAGAAAATTCAAAACAACATCATCTTAGCGCCGAAGATATTTACAAAACTTTGTTAGAGCAAGGGGAAGATGTCGGACTTGCAACAGTTTACCGTGTGTTAACACAATTTGAAGCTGCGGGTATTATTCAACGTCATCATTTTGAAAATAACCATTCTGTTTTCGAAATCATGCAAGAAGATCATCACGATCACTTAGTATGCCAAAACTGTAACAAAGTCATTGAATTTACTAATGATGTTATCGAGAAAGAACAGCATTCTGTAGCAGAACAACATGGGTTTACCTTAACGGGTCACTCATTAAATCTCTATGGTTACTGTAATGAACCTGAATGTCAGGAAGCATTGCGCAAGAAATAATCGTTTTCACATAAAGAAAACAAATAAAAAAGGAAGGTTACGTTTAACCTTCCTTTTTTTATGAAGAAATTACTGGCGGTCAAAAGTTAAATGCTGTTTCCCGTCTGATAATTGATCAGGACCTTCATTTGCAAGTTTAATGGTTAAACGTAAATCGTTCGGTGAGTCAGCATGTTTAAGTGCATCTTTGTAGGTAATTTGACCAGCTTTATATAAATCAAATAAAGCTTGGTCAAAGGTCTGCATACCAAGTTCACGTGAGCGTTTCATCAAATCTTTAATTTCATGAATTTCACCTTTACGGATGTAGTCTGAAATTAATGGTGAGTTAATTAAAATCTCAATTGCTGCACGGCGTGAATTACCATCTGGTGTTGGAATGAGCTGCTGCGCAATCATTGCCTTTAAGTTAAGTGACAAGTCCATATAAAGCTGACTATGACGGTCACTTTCAAAAAAGTGAATAATACGGTCGAGCGCTTGGTTGGCGTTGTTAGCGTGCATGGTAGCTAATACAAGATGGCCTGTTTCAGCAAAGCCAATCGCGTAGTCCATGACTTCACGAGAACGGATCTCACCAATTAAGATCACATCCGGCGCTTGTCGTAGTGTATTTTTCAAGGCAATTTCAAATGAGTCGGTATCGATCCCGACTTCACGCTGAGTAATGATGCAACCTGCATGTTCGTGAATAAACTCAATCGGGTCTTCAATGGTAATGATATGGCCCTTAGAGTTATGGTTACGATGGCTGATCATTGAAGCCAATGAAGTGGATTTACCTGTACCTGTCGCGCCTACGAAAATAATAATGCCGCGTTTGGTCATCGATAAATCTTTAAGTACAGGCGGTAACTGCAAGTCATCAATTGAAGGAATCTTGGTTTCAATACGACGTAGTACCATGCCCGGCATGTCGCGCTGCTGAAAAGCACTGACACGAAAACGCGCCGTTTTTTCACGGTTCATAATGGCAAAGTTACATTCACGAGTTTCTGCAAATTCTTTGCGTTGTTTTTCGCTCATAATGGAATGTAACAGTTGACCAATCACTTCCCCAGAAAGACTGTTTTTTGAAATTGGAACAATTTGCCCGTTAATCTTCATAGAGGGCGCAACGCCATCTGTAATAAAGAGATCGGAAGATTTTTTTTCAACCATCAGATTGAGCAAGTCATTAAAATCCATAATTGTATTCTCGCTATTTTGTTGTTTTTATAGGAATGATTCAGGCTGTTTTGCCGCAGTACGTGCGGTTTGCGGGCTAATTACACCGCGAGCGACTAAGCCTTTTAAGCTTTGGTCGAGTGTGGTCATGCCATGATTGGCACCAGTTTGAATGGCTGAGTACATTTGCGCGACTTTGTTTTCACGAATTAAGTTACGAATAGCCGGAATACCAATCATGATTTCATGGGCTGCGACACGGCCACCGCCATTCTTTTTAAGCAGGGTTTGTGAAATAACCGCTTGTAAAGATTCTGACAGCATGGCACGAACCATGTCTTTTTCTTCGGCAGGGAATACGTCAATCACACGATCAATAGTTTTTGCTGCCGACGTGGTGTGGAGCGTACCAAACACCAAGTGACCTGTTTCGGCAGCGGTTAATGCCAAGCGAATAGTCTCAAGGTCACGCATCTCACCGACCAAAATAATATCAGGGTCTTCACGCAGTGCTGAGCGAAGTGCTTCATTAAAGCCGTGTGTGTCACGATGCACTTCACGCTGGTTAATGAGACATTTCTTAGACTGGTGTACAAATTCGATTGGGTCTTCCACCGTTAAAATATGGTCATAGCGGTTTTCGTTAATATAATCGAGCATCGCTGCAAGCGTAGTTGATTTACCCGAACCTGTTGGCCCCGTCACCAGTACAATACCGCGAGGATAGTCGCAAATATCTTTAAAGATTTGTCCTAGACCTAGATCTTCCATGGTGAGGACTTTAGACGGAATGGTACGAAATACTGCACCAGCACCACGGTTTTGGTTAAATGCGTTAACACGAAAACGAGCAACATTAGGTACTTCAAAAGAAAAGTCAGTTTCGAGTTTTTCTTCATAGTCACGGCGCTGTTTATCATTCATGATGTCGTAGACCAAACGGTGGACATCTTTATGTTCTAGAGCTGGTAAGTTAATACGACGAACTTCACCGTCAACACGAATCATTGGTGGCATGCCAGCAGAAAGATGTAAATCGGACGCGCCATTTTTCACAGAGAAGGCGAGTAGCTCTGTAATATCCATAATTTCCCCAAGTAAATCAAAATATGTCATTATTTTGTAGAATAATATACGGCTTTCACCGAGGCTTACCAACACCTCGCTTTAGGTGAAAAGCAAAAAAGTTTTTTGAAAATGAGAACCTTGTCAATGAATTACCTGCAAGATGCGCGACAGCACGTATTACAGCAAATCAAAACAGCTTGTGAACTTGCTCAGCGTGCGCCTGAAACTGTGCAACTTTTAGCCGTATCGAAAACTCATCCGAGTGAAAGATTGCGTGAAATGTATGCAGCAGGACAAAGGGCATTCGGCGAAAATTATTTGCAAGAAGCTTTAGATAAAATTGATACTTTACAGGATTTGGATATTGAATGGCATTTCATTGGTCATGTTCAGCGGAATAAAACTAAGCATTTGGCCGAGCAGTTTGATTGGGTTCATGGGGTAGATCGTTTAATTATTGCAGAACGCCTATCTAACCAACGTGGTGATGACCAAGCTGCGCTTAATATTTGTTTGCAAGTCAATATTGATGGGCAAGACAGTAAGGATGGTTGTGCACCGGAAGACGTTGCCGAGTTGGTTGCTCAAATGAGTCAACTACCGAAAATCAAGTTACGTGGTTTAATGGTGATTCCGGCTCCTGACAATACAGGTGCTTTTGCAGATGCCAAAAAATTATTTGATGCGGTAAAAGTCCAACATGCTCACCCAGAAGACTGGGATACATTGAGTATGGGAATGTCAGGGGATTTAGAAGCCGCAATTGCCGCTGGTTCAACCATGGTACGTGTAGGCACAGCTTTATTTGGGGCTAGAGACTATTCGCAAAAAGGCTGATGTAAGCGATTTCTTACAGAAATTGCGGCCTTTTGCGGCTATGGCAGACAATGCTTTTTTTGTACTATGAACTCATCAGGAAACAGGATGTTTCTAAGAATAACAATAAAAAGTCATGAATGGATGCAGACAGGTACGACAGGAGTCATACCAACGCAGAATCTAAAAAAGCCCCGACAGGATGTCGGGGCTTTTTATTTTTAACCCACTATTTCAATGGTACTTGCACCAGCGCCAAGTGGTTTCACTTGAATTTGTACAGGAATGCGTTCATGCATTTCTTGAATGTGTGAGATGAGAATGACCTGACGTCCCTGATTTTGCAGTTGGTCTAAAGCATTCATGACCATGTGCAAAGATGAGGCATCTAAAGTACCAAAACCTTCATCAATAAACAGTGATTCAATTTTCATTGAACCCGATGCCATATTGGCAATCGCTAAA
Organism: Acinetobacter sp. UC24323; assembly: GCF_024151445.1. Lineage (NCBI taxonomy): Bacteria > Pseudomonadati > Pseudomonadota > Gammaproteobacteria > Moraxellales > Moraxellaceae > Acinetobacter > Acinetobacter sp. UC24323. The sequence goes on from NZ_JAHIBY010000007.1 coordinate 28,805, forward strand.
GACAAGGCAAGGGCAGTTAAGAACGACTCACCGCCAGATAAAGAGGCAACTGAGCGGGTTTCTCCATCCATGTCGTGGTCAATAATGGCAAGACTTAAGGACTGATCAAGACGTTTTAGCGTATAACGCTGAGAAAGCATCGCCAGTTGTTGGTTGGCATGTTCAACTAAAATATCTAGGTGATATTGCTGAGCGTAGTCACGGAACTCTTTACCTTTAGCATCACCAATCAAGCCTGAAATTTTGCTCCAGCGATGTTCTTCTTGTTGAATGTTTTGAATTTGCTCAGCGTATTTTTGCTGTTTGGCAAGGTTTTGCTGATGTAATTCAAGCTTCAGCTTTAGCCCGTCACGCACTTCAAGCTGTGCTTTGAGCTTTGCAATATTGTCTTGAATGAGGGTAACGAGCTTTTCGTATTCAATATCTGGCTGAGTTTGTAAGTGCTCGCTTAATTGCTCTTGCATCGTTTTAAGGGCAGAAGAGGCTTCACTTAATAAACGCTCGGCATGATTAAGACGGTTACGAATATCTTGCTCTTGAGCTGAATTAATCTGTATGAGTGCCGTAAGATCAGATGCTTGAAAATCAGTATGGGCTTTTAACCAGTTTTGAATTTGCCCATCAATCTGCTGTTGATGTTGTCCTGTGTGTTGATGCTGATGTTTAAGTTGATCGAGCGCCTGTTTTTGCTGTTCAAAGTGTTGTCTGGTTTGTTCGAAACGCTGTTTAGCCTCATGATACGCCGTTTGTTGTTGCTGACGTTTAGCGTCATGCTCAATTAACCATTCATGCGGCTTAATATCCGAACGGCCTGTCATTTGCTGAATGAGCGATACCGCTTTTTCATTATTTTGTTGGCCTTTAAGCGTAATCTCTTGGAGATTTTGATCGATCTCATCAATTTGCTTGGTCATTTGCTCAAGGCTAGCAGACAGCATTTTAAGTTCTTGCTGCTGTTGTTCAAAACGCTGTGAAAGCTGTTCTTGTTGTTCAAGTTGCTTAGCACGTGCATCAAGAATAGCCCAAGTCTGCTTAGCTGTTTGGCTACTTGCTTGCTGCCATGCGTGCTGTTCGGTTTCTGATAAACACTCGACAATATGTTGAACTTGTTGTTGCCATTGCTGTGCGGTATTAAGCAAACTTTCATTACACTGAATCGTTTGAACAAGCTGATTGTGTTGTTTAATCGCTTGGGTTAAACGCGCATTTTCTGAATCAAATAAACTTATGGCAGTTTGTGTCGTTTGTCTCAGCTCATTAAGTGTTTGTAAGATTTGTTCAGGAGCTTGATTAAGCTCAATGTGTAATTGATTGAGGTTAAACGCTTGCTCAAGTTCTTGCTGTAAGTGCGTCTGTTTTACTTGCAGTTGAGCTAGATATTTCTGAACTTGTTCAAGCTCGGCCCGGCACTGAGTAAGTGCATGTTGCTGGGTTTGCCATGCATTAAACTTAGTTTGTTCGAGTGCAATAGCTTGTTGCTCTTGCTGTTGCTGTAAATCGAACAAGGCCTTGGAGACTGCACTGTCATCAATACGATAAGGATGGTGGGTGCTTCCACAGACCAAACACGCTTCACCTTCTTTAAGATTGGCACGTAACTGTTCAATATTTTCGGTGTGTAGTAAACGTTGCTGTTGCAGGATGTGCTGTAACTTTTCACGTTCAGTTTTTGCTGTTTGGTAGTCTTGTTCAGCTAACTGGCAAACGGTTTTAAGTTGGTCTTCTTGCGCGGAGGCTTGAGTATGTTTTTCGGTGAATTGCTGAAGCTCAGCATATAGCTCATGATAAATTTTTATTTTCTGTTGAATCAGATCTAACTGTGTGACTTGAGCAAGTTTCTGATCTTTATCTTTACGCTGTTGTTCAAGCTTTAACTCAACTTGTTCAACTGTGCCTAGTGAAACTGTGAGTTGTTCGAGTTCACTTTTAGCTTCCGATAGCTTTTGGCGAGCAAGGGTAGGGTTACCGAGCTGTTCTTCAATCGTTTGGTAATTTTGAATAAATTGCCCAAGTTGATGAAGATGCGCTGAAAGGCCCTTATCTAATACAGCATATTGCTGAGTCTGGATCAGCTGCTGTTGTAGATGAATTTTGTTCTGCTCAAGCTGTGCAATATGCTGTTGTACAGCTTTTTGCTGCTGTTGTAGTGGGCATAGGTTTTGCTCAAGTACCTGTCTTTTTTCTTTGCACTTTTTATATTCATCGGCAATAAAAGCGCGTTCTTGAATGGACTGTCGAACTTGATTTAAAGCATGTTGATGCTGTTGCTCAAAATCGAGTGTTTGTTTGAGCTGTTGTTCTGCAAGTTGATATTGTTTTTGTCCCGTTTCAAAAATTTGCACCAACTCATTAAATTTGGTTTGAGCTTGCTGAATTTGCGGCTCAAGTTGTTGCAGTGTTTGTAAATTTTGAGCTTGCTGAAAAACTTGTGGGCGTATTTCAGAGAAAACTTCAAGACGTTTTAATTGCTCACGTTCACTAGCCAGTTGTTGATGATGATTTTGCTGAGTTTGAAACTGTTGCTGTTTCGCTTGAACTTCTTGCTCAAGTTTTGCTTTACGTTCAAACCACTGTTGCTGTTTGTCTAAGACATGTTTTTGCTGTTCTAACTGTTGATAGTTTTGTTCGGCTTGCTGGTATTGCTCGGTAAATGCAGCAATCTCTTCATCAGACAAAATTTCAATATGGCCTAAAAACTCTTCCAGCTGTTTACGCTGCTTTGCAATATCGGCTGTTTTACGAAAAGCCAGTTCACCGATTTTGGCGAAAATGCTGGAGTTGGTCAGGTACTCAAGTAATTCACCACGTTCGCTGTCTCGAGCTTTTAAAAATGCAGTGACTTCTGACTGCGCAAGTAATACGGCACGAGTAAACTGCTCAAATGAAAGCTGGGTAATTTGCTTAACTTTTTCATCAACCGCTTTGGCTTTGTCGGCAAGTACCACACCGTCGGTTAAGCATTTTAAGTGGCGCTGCACACTTTGTAATTTACCATTTGGGTTTTCACGTGCACGTTTAATTTCCCAACGAGCCAAATAACGTTTTTGATCTTGAGCAATAAAGCAAAGTTCAGCAAAACCATGTCCTGTACCACGACGTAAGACAGTTAAAGGAGAGTTGGTCAGCAACTCAGAGCCATCAACATCTTTTAACTTACCATCGCTGTCTTTAAGGCGAGGAACCCGATTAAATAAGGCCAGACACATCGCATCTAAAATGGTCGACTTACCTGCGCCAGTTTTCCCCACAATTGCAATGAGACCTGCATGGGCCAGAGGTGCGCTTTCAAAGTCAATAAAATGTTCATCAGCAAGCGATGCCAGATTTTTTATTCGAATGGATAAAATTTTCATGGCATATCCTTAATGGCTTGCATCATTTTCAAGATGTTTTTGTGCTTCTTGTACCAGACTCAGAAAATCTTTTAAGACCGCATCATCGGCGCTGTAACCTTGTTTTTCCCAAATATTTTGAAAGAGTTTTTCTGGTGTTGGCGGTTCAAGAGCAATGTGTTGGGTGGTATTTGAATTAGTCGTGTCTTTGTTTACGTATTGACGTGAAATACGCACTAGACGATAGCGGTCAGGTGGCAGAGCTGCTTCAAACTGCTGACGTAAATTAGGCTGTGGCGGCGTTAAACTATAATATTCAATATCGACATATTCACGGTGGTCAATATTTTCAATCACGCCGTGAGGCAAGGCTTTGAGTTGTTGCAGTACCTCGTTTAGCTCACCACGAATGCGGTGCAATTGTATGCAACGCGGAATTTCGACAGCTTCAAATTGCAAACGGCTGTCTGTGTCTTGAGCTGGGTCAATTTTGACCTCAACCACTTGGTGTTTATAGTTAATTTCGCTAAAAGAAAGCGGAATGGGTGAACCGCTATAACGAATGTGTGGCTGACCTACTTTTTGTGGTTTATGTAAGTGCCCTAAAGCGACATAGTCGACAGCATCTTCAAATAAAGTCGTCGAAAGTGCCTCTTCATTACCAATAATAATTGGACGTTCAGAGTCAGATGTTTCTCCACCTTGCATATGCGCATGCGACATCAAAATCAGGGCTTGGTCTGGTGTCTTGCGACGTTTGGCTTCGGCAATGAGTTGCTGGTGCAAATAGGCAATCGCATTTTTGCTATTGGTGGTATGTTCGTTAAAGCCCGTAATTTCAGCCGAACGTAAAAAAGGCAGGGCAAGGCACCACGCCACAATATCTTGATTTTGGTTATAGATAGGTAAAAGCAGTCGATCGAGATCTAGGGTTTTATCTTCATTCCAGCGAACCACACCTACGGTTTTTGCATTGTATTTTTCTAAAAGCGGTTCGACCTGTTCAATACGGTAGCCTGAGTCATGGTTACCCGCAATCATGAGTGTTTGCATGTGCGGTGCAATACGATGGGCATCTGCTAAAAATTGGTAGAGTTGTTTTTGTGCTTGTGAACCCGGGTTAATGACATCAAAAATATCGCCAGCAATAAGCAGGGCATGTGGTTGTTTTTCTTGAATTTGAGTGAGCAACCAGCTTAAAAATTGTTGGTGTTCGTAGTGTCGTGAATGATTATAAAAAAACTGCCCCAAATGCCAGTCAGAAGTATGTAGAAAATGTACGGACATAGAAACAGACATCAAGCCAAAATAAACACAGATACGTTAGCATAAATTGGCAGGAGATTTTATCAAGACATTTTAAAGTGCTCGTTATTTAAGCCCCCAGTAAAACTTGAATTAAATTTTTCACTTTAAACTTTGCTTTGTTACTATCAGGTCAAACCATGAACTTTGAGAATAAAATGACTATTCATAAATACGAAGTAAAAATACAGTGGGAAGGCAATACGGGTACAGGCACTTCATCTTATCGTTCATATAAACGAGACTTTAGTATTCAGCATCCTCAAAAGACCACTATTCAAGGTTCATCAGACCCTGCCTATTTAGGTGATGTGACCAGATGGAACCCAGAAGATTTATTGGTCGCGTCAGCTTCTGCTTGTCATAAGCTTTGGTATTTACACCTATGTGCAGTCAATCATATTCACGTTGTGAGTTATGTCGATCATGCACTTGGTTTTATGGAAGATACAGATCCGATCAAACGTGGTCATTTTACCCAAATTATTTTAAGACCCGAGGTTGTTTTAGAAAAAGGTGCTGACCAAGAGCTTGCAGCAAAACTGCATGAAGAAGCACATCACGAATGTATGATTGCCAATTCGGTGAATTTCCCAATTATATGTGAAGCGAGTTTTAGCTTTGCTGAATAAACCATATGAAATAGCCACCGATAAAAGCGGTGGCTATAAATTAAAAATAAATAAAATATTTAAGCTGCATTTTCATCGACTTGGAAAATACCAAAAACGTTGTGGTCTAAATCGACAAAGTAACCATGCCAAGCGCGGCCCGGAATAGCGAATTTATCCATTGCCACAATGCCACCTTGCGCTAAAATTTTTGCAGCCACTTCATCGAAGTTTTCCACCTGAACCGAACAAGTAAATGCATTGGTGCCATATTCCATTGGCGGTGTTTGAGCAGGGCGTTTTAAGAGTCCTCCCATAATTGAAGGTGTCTCTATGCGGTAATATTCAATCGGTAAGCTTTCATCGAGTTTAAATTGCCAACCAAACACAGCTTGATAAAACTGCGCATCGCGGGCAGGGTTTGAAGACTGGATTTCAAAATAGGCAATATTGTTCATATTATTTAAATCATATTTTTATGGTGTAAAAAGTATACGCATAGCCTTTATAGCCACGAAAGCACTATTGTGTATGGTGAGCGTAAAATAAATGAAAGTGCTAGAAAATAAAAACCGACGATTCGAGTGATGAGAGAATCGTCGGTCAAAAACTTCATCAAGGGTTTCGGCTGCTAACAAAACCTAATCCGAAGGAAGAAAGAGTCGTAATGAAAGGTCACCGAAACAATTTTGCGGATGCCGTGCAAAGGAAGTATTCGGTTGCTGCGACCTTGTTACCCTATATAACGTCAAGAGATCAGGATTGGTTGACAGAAAAATGAAAAAAAATCGAAAAAAATTTATAATTATTTTTTGAACCCATAAATTAGGCAAAAATATGACCAAATTACGTTCTTACTTTCTCTGGTTTTTTGCTTTATGCATTGTGCTAACCTTAATTGTCGGTGTGATTGCAGCACTATTACCAGCGAGTGTAGGCGGTATTTTAACAGCCGTTCCATATTTAGGCGCAATGATTTTTGTCTTATTTAGATTTTTAAAGAAAGAACGCCGTGCACCGACTGTATCAGAAAAAAAGAAATTTACGTTAGGTTTTACTCTCATATTTTGGGGCTATAACTTGTGTGGTGTTTTATTTGGTCTGTTTTTATTTTCAAGAAAAGACCCTGAGATTTTGCAAAACTTTATGCTTTACCTCAAACAGCCTCAGTTCTTAAGTATTATGGTGATTATGCTTTTAATGTTAGCTATTCCACTTTATTTAATTACTTATTGGTTTTATGGCAAACAAGCACAGCGCATGGCTAACAAAATGTTTAATGTGTCATAACTCACCACAAAAACTGATACGATTAGATCGTTATTAAATTTTATAACTATATTAATTAAAAACTGCTGTCCTCGGTTTTGGAGGAAATATGAATAAGAATGTATTAATCACAGGTGCCAGTGGCTTTATTGGAACGCATTTAATTAGGTTCCTGCTACAAAAAAATTATAACGTGATTGCGGTGACACGGCAGGCTGGAAGGGAATCTGACCATCCTGCCTTACAGTGGGTACAAAAGTTCGAAGATATTTCGACCCGTCAAATTGATTATGTGGTGAATTTGGCCGGTGCAAATATTGGTGAGAAACGCTGGACCGAGTCACGTAAAAAACAACTCATTGAAAGCCGTGTAAATACGACCCAAAAACTGTATGCATGGCTCAAGCAATCTCAAATTTTTCCTGAAGTGATTGTCTCTGGTTCTGCAATTGGTTATTACGGTATAGATGCTCAAGAAAAGTGGACAGAGGTGTGCACTGAACAAAGTTCGCCACAGCCCATTTTCATGTCTCAGCTTTGCCAAGAGTGGGAACGCGCAGCGTTAGCAGACTCTCAGCAAAATACTAAAATTATTCGTTTAGGCGTTGTGTTTGGGCAGGGTGGCGGCATCTTGCCTAAAATGTTGCTTCCTATTCGACTCAATTTAGTCGGTCAAATTGGTCATGGCAGTCAACCTGTAGTGTGGGTACATATTGAAGACGTATTAAACGCAATTGAGTTTATATTCAAGCATCCTCAATCTGCTCAAATTCACAATGTCGTGGCACCAGAAAATGTGACCCAAAAGGTATTTGTTGAACAAGCTGCCAAAGTTTTGAATAAGAAACCAATGTTGTCGGCACCTAGTACAGTTTTTCGCTGTTTGTTAGGAGAGCAGTCGCAATTGATCTTAAATGGGCAATACGTCAAACCCGCAGCTTTACAAGCAGAAGGATCTGAGTTTGCTTATCCTCAATTAAAAATGGCTTTAGAAAATATACTCGCCTCAGGCTAAGATTTTATTTTGCAAGCGCTCTGGTGAATATGCTTTGGCATCAACTAAGGCTGGTTGACCTAGCATAAGCTGACGAAGCAATTGCGCAGAACCTGCGCCCATACACAAACCATTTCTAAAGTGACCAAAGTTTGCCCACAGGTTATCCATTTCAGGCATTTTGCCAATGTACGGAACGCCATTTGGTGAACTTGGTCTGAGGCCTGCCCAGCGATGTACAATCGGGAAATCGGCCAGTTCAGGCACCATTTCTAAACACGCTTCTAAAATATTGTGCTGCGTAGTTTCATCGGTAGAGGTGTCAAAACCACGATGTGCCATGCTAGAACCGCACACGATATGACCGTCCATACGTGGAATCAAATACATGACTCGATTCATACACATGGTCGGTAGCCAGTGAGCAGGGGTTTTAAATAACAGCATCTGACCTTGCACAGGTTCGACTGGAATGTCGAGTTGTAATTGTGAGTTCCAGTAATGGCTCCAAGCGCCCGAAGTTATTACAAAATGGTCTGCTGTATGTTTGCGACCATCTTCGGTTTGGAGCGCTTGTATCACATCGCCTTGTTGAATCAGTTTTTTAACAGGAGTGTGTTCGAAAAACTCAACATTTGGATGTTGCTTTAAATAGCTAATTAGGGACTGTAATACGCGTGGATTACGAATATTAGACAGTTCAGGGAAATAAATCGCTTCTTGAAACTGATCGGAGATATGAGGATTAACTTGTTCTAGCGCATCTCTTTGTAAATATTCACAGCGCTGCATCGGTTCTTGATGCTGCTCGGCGTAGGAAAGCCCCACGTCAAAATCTTCTTCATCAAAAATCAGCATGCCTGTGTCATGAATTTCAAAATCAATCCCTGTAACAGGGTAGAGCTTTTGGTTCCATGCTTGATAAGAGGCTTTGCCAAATTGGGCAAGTTGGTTCACTGCATGCACATAGCGCCACGGGTACATCGGAGAGAGAATGCCTCCACCAGCCCAAGAGGCTGCTTGTCCCGCTTGTTGTTGATCAAAAATGCTGATGGTACAGCCTTGTTCAACCAACTCCAGCGCAGACATTAATCCACTTATGCCCGCGCCAATGATTGCAATATGCATGCAGTGTTATCCTTTCTCTGCGAACTTAGTTCATTTCCTTGAGTTTTTCAGCAGCGGTTTCTGCAAAGTAAGTCCAGATTCCGTCTGCACCAGCGCGGCGGCAGCACATGAGCGATTCTAAAATCACTGAGTCTGATAACCAGCCATTTTGAATTGCGCCAGCTAACATTGCGTATTCGCCACTCACTTGATAAATGAATGTCGGAATACCAAAGGTATCTTTCACCTCACGTACTACATCCAGATATGGCATGCCCGGTTTTACAATCACCATGTCAGCGCCTTCTTGAATATCAAGCGCAATTTCATGTAACGCTTCGGCACGGTTGGCAAAGTCCATCTGGTAGTTATATTTATTACCACCTTTTAGGTTGGATGCAGAGCCAACAGCATCACGGAACGGACCATAGAAGCTAGACGCATATTTCGCAGAGTAGGCCATGATGTTGGTATAGATGTGACCATTGGCTTCTAAAGCTTGACGAATTGCGCCAATACGGCCATCCATCATGTCACTTGGTGCAATTACTTCGGCACCTGCTTCTGCGTGACTTAATGCTTGTTTAATCAAGCATTCTACAGTCTCGTCATTGAGCACATAGCCAGTTTCATCAATAATGCCGTCTTGACCATGAGTCGTGTACGGGTCGAGTGCACCATCGGTGATTAGCACCATTTCTGGTAATTCTTTTTTAAGCAAACGACAAGTGGTTTGAACTAAACCATCTTCACGCCATGCAGCTTCTGCGGTGAGGCTTTTATCTTCTTGAGGTGTTACAGGGAAAAGAGCCAGTTTGGATACGCCTAATTCCAGAAGTCTTTCAGCTTTTTTCAGTAATAAATCTGCCGACAAACGCTGAATGTTTGGCATACTTGGAATATCTTGGGTTTGATTTTGTCCCGGTAATACAAATACTGGATAAATCAAGTGATTGGTAGTGAGCTGTGTTTCGCTGACCATCGCACGCAACTGGTCATTTTTACGGATACGGCGCATGCGAGTAGCTGGAAATGCAGGACGATTGAACGTATAAGTCATAACAATCTCGATGTTCGGTATTACACTAGGATAGGTTGGCGGATATTCCATTACTGTCAACCGACTGCTGTATTGTAGCCCCATAATGCTGGATTTGTACAAAATTATGGGTGTTTATCATGCTTTTAAATTTAGGCAACGTATGAGTGATGAAAAGAAAAATTGGACGGGGAACATACAATTAGGCGCCAAAACTGACCTAAATGTGGTTCTCAACCAATTGTGTAAGGCGTTTAATAGCTGTCCATTTTTTAAGCATAGTGGAATGATTATGCGTGTGGTAGATGGGCACATTGAAGGCTATGTTGAAATGCAACCTGACCTCATTGGCAATTTGGCTTTTCAGGTTTTGCATGGTGGTGTGGCTGCAACTTTGCTCGATAGCATTGGTGGAATTGTGGCAATGGAACATCTCTATCGCCGTTCAACCCCCGAAACCCTGCCTGAAACCATTAAACAGGTTACACGCTTGGCAACTGTCGATATGCGTGTAGATTATTTGGCACCGGGGCGTGGTAAATATTTTATTGCACGTGCCGAAGTCCTACGTTTAGGCCGCAAGGGCTGTACCATGCGCATGACTATGGTCAATGATGAAGATAAACAGATTGCTGCCGGCATTGCTTCATACGCCTATTAATCTAGGCATTTTAAGCATTTAAAAAGCGCTCAGGGCGCTTTTTTTCATATTAAAAAAGATAAAAATTTCACAAAAACTTTGAGATAAACATTAATTTAATTAGAACGAACGCATTAGTTATATTTTTTTATTCTCATATCATGAGGTTTTAGCGTTAAAATTGTCTCCTTTGACAATGCGGTATGTCTTGTTTATAGAAAAATAAAAACTCTATAACAAGGTGTAGTGCGAGATTGATGGCAAAGCCAACTCATCTTTAGGAACATACCATGACTGATGCACAAAGCAATGTACAAGAAACAGTGCCAACAACATCTGCCTCGGATGACAACATGCAAAACAAGCGCAAAAAATTTCTTGGTTTCTTTGCGCTGATTTTATTGATCGCCGCTATTTTATATGCAATCTGGGCATTATTTTTAAATCACTCGGTGAGTACGGATAATGCTTATGTCGGTGCAGAAACCGCGCAAATTACCTCAATGGTTAGCGGACAGGTCGCTCAGGTTTTGGTAAAAGATACTCAAACAGTACACCGCGGTGATGTGCTGGTTCGTATTGATGACCGTGATGCCAAAATCGCGTTGGCACAAGCCGAGGCAGAGCTTGCCAAAGCAAAACGCCAATACAAACAAACTGCGGCAAACAGTAGTTCTTTAAACTCTCAAGTGGTGGTTCGTGCTGACGAAATTAACAGTGCCAAAGCACAGGTTGCTCAAGCACAAGCCGACTATGACAAAGCGGCTTTAGAACTGAACCGCCGTGCACAGCTTGCTGCCTCTGGCGCTGTGTCTAAAGAAGAACTCACCAAAGCACAAAGTGCGGTTGAAACTGCTAAAGCCGGACTAGAGCTTGCTAAAGCCGGCCTTGCACAAGCGACTTCTAGTCGTAAGGCAGCGGAAAGCACTTTAGCTGCGAACGAAGCGTTAATTCAGGGTGTAAGCGAAACCTCGACTCCGGATGTACAAGTTGCACAAGCGCATGTAGAACAAGCTCAGCTTGACTTGGAACGTACCGTGATTCGTGCACCAGTTGATGGTGTGATTACACGCCGTAATATTCAAGTTGGACAACGCGTTGCACCGGGTACAAGCATGATGATGATTGTGCCGCTCAATGATTTATATGTTGATGCTAACTTCAAAGAAAGTCAGTTGAAAAAAGTCCGCCCAGGTCAGCCAGTCACATTAACGTCAGATTTATATGGTGATGATGTTGAATACCACGGCAAAGTGGTGGGCTTCTCTGGTGGTACAGGCTCTGCCTTTGCCTTAATTCCGGCTCAAAACGCAACAGGTAACTGGATTAAAGTGGTTCAACGCTTACCGGTTCGTATTGCACTTGACCCGAAAGAACTTGCTGAGCACCCATTACGTGTTGGCTTGTCGATGGAAGCAAAAGTCGACTTATCTGCGAAGTAAACGCTTATGAAAACGCAAACACCTTTTGCCGAGTTAAGCGGTGGCCGTTTACTACTGGCAGCGTTTGTTATTGCCTTGTCGAACTTTATGGTCGTACTTGATACGACCATTGCCAACGTCTCTGTACCGCATATTACCGGTAACCTTGCTGTTTCAAGCACACAAGGAACATGGGTCGTTACTTCATATGCAGTTGCAGAAGCGATTTGTGTACCTTTAACGGGCTGGCTAGCTGGCCGCTTTGGAACGGTGCGGGTCTTTATCTTCGGTTTAATTGGCTTTACGGTCTTTTCTTTCCTATGCGGTTTGGCAACATCGTTAGAAATGTTGGTGTTTTTCCGTATTGGGCAGGGCCTTTGTGGTGGTCCACTTATGCCACTCAGCCAAACCTTGCTTATGCGTATTTTCCCTCAAGAAAAGCATGCGCAGGCAATGGGCCTATGGGCAATGACCACAGTCGTCGGGCCAATTTTAGGACCAATTTTGGGTGGTCTGATTAGTGATAATCTGTCTTGGCACTGGATTTTCTTTATTAACTTACCGGTTGGTATTGTCTGTGTATTAGCAGCAATGCGCTTGTTAAGAGTAGCCGAAACAGAAACCATTTCTTTAAGAATCGACACTGTTGGTTTAGGTCTGTTAATTCTGTGGATTGGTGCGTTACAACTTATGCTCGACTTGGGGCATGAACGCGACTGGTTTAATAGCACCAGCATTGTGGTTTTAGCTTTAACTGCCGCCATTGGCTTTGTGGTGTTCCTGATATGGGAGCTGACCGACAAACACCCCGTGGTAGATGTCAAAGTCTTTAGGCATAGGGGCTTTGCCATTTCGGTACTGGCCTTGTCGCTCGGCTTTGGCGCATTCTTTGGCAGTATTGTACTGATTCCGCAGTGGCTGCAAATGAACCTTTCCTATACCGCAACGTGGGCCGGATATTTAACTGCAACCATGGGCTTTGGTAGTTTGACCATGTCACCGATTGTGGCAAAACTTTCGACCAAACATGACCCGCGTGCACTGGCGAGCTTTGGTTTAATTTTGCTGGGTATTGTGACCTTAATGCGGGCATTCTGGACCACAGATGCCGACTTTATGGCACTGGCTTGGCCACAAATCCTGCAAGGTTTTGCAGTACCGTTCTTCTTTATTCCACTGTCAAACATTGCACTTGGTTCGGTGTTGCAGCAAGAAATTGCATCTGCTGCGGGCCTCATGAACTTCTTAAGAACCATGGCAGGGGCGATTGGCGCTTCAATTGCGGTGACCGTGTGGGACGATCACGCCAAAGTTGCCCGTAGTGAAATGGTGTCAAACCTACATACGACTGAAGTACAAAACACACTTTTGCAAAATGGTTTTACGGCTGACTCGACTTTAGGCATTATTTCAAATCTAGTCGATAAAGAAGCTATTACCATGTCGGCAAACCATGTGTTTTTGCTATTTGCGATTGTGTTTGTATTTGCAGGGCTGGTTATTTGGCTGTGTCCGAAACCCAAACAAGTCAGCGGCATGCCTTCTCACTAAACATCAAAAAGCATCTCTTCGGAGGTGCTTTTTTTTAGGCCTACTACAAAATGAGCGAGTTTATAAATAACAGATTTTGCCTGTATTTAAAGAAATAAAGCATGCCAGAATTGGGCAAATCAGTTATAAAAGAGTGTGATAACAAACAAGGAGACATCACACAGAGCACAAAATAAACACCCTTAATCATTTAATATTATTAAAACTTTATTTTTATCAAAGATTAAAAAACTGAAGACCTGAAAACAAAGAAGCTTGCATGGCAATTGCATGGATAGGCAGGCGTATATATTGGAGTTATCACGTGAATAAAAGATATTCATTTTTGTTCAGTAGTTTATTAGCAGTCGGTTTATTACAAGGATGTGGAGATGACTCCTCGTCAGATCAGCCCAAGGATGATTCAAATACAACCCCGCCCAATTTAATTGTAGATAATGACCCGACCAGTTGTAGCAAACTGGCACAAGACGGTTCAAGCGTGGTGGTTGGTTCAAACCAAAATGGTGACCCCGCCGCGCCAGAAGGTGCTTCGGGTTATAGACTCGGTAACACGGTTAAATACGCAGATAAATATATGGTGGTGGCAAACACGCCACTTGCGGTAAAAGCAGGTTGTGATGTGTTAAAAGCAGGCGGTAGCGCAGTCGATGCAGCCGTTGCGGTACAAGCCGTGCTTGGTTTGGTCGAGCCACAGTCGAGTACCATTGCCGGTAGCGGTTTTATGATGTATTACGATGCCAAAACCAAACAGATCACCGCTTATGATGGCCGTGAAACCGCACCAGCAGCAGCCAACGAATTTTATTTAATTCGCCAAAATATATATGACCCAAATTCACCTCCGCCTGTACCAAGTGCCCGCCGTAGTGGTCGTTCGATTGGTGTGCCGGGTGTGATGCGTTTGCTTGAACAAGCACAAAAAGAGCATGGCAAACTTAAGTGGAACCAACTTTTTGGTGAAGCGATTGGTTTGGCTGATAACGGATTTCGCATACCGGAGCGTTTAGCAGATGCCATTGCAAGTAATGCAAGCAATTTAGCGCTCGATGCAAATGCAATGGCGACTTATTTCTACCCAGATGGATCACCACGTAAAGTCGGCGAGACCATGACCAATAAAGCCTATGCCAGAACACTTGAAGCACTCGCTTCACAAGGGGCAAACGCACTGCACACTGGTCCAATTGCGCAAGCCATTGTGGCAAAAGCAGGGCAAACCGTGGGTGACGACCAAGCAAAAACTCCAATTACCCCAAGTTTGATGACCTTGCAGGATTTATCGAACTATCAGGTGAAAAAACGCGACCCGATTTGTACGACGTACCGTGACCGTTACTATGTATGTACCATGCCACCTCCATCTTCGGGAGGGATTGCAGTTGCACAGACGCTGGGTATTTTAGAAAACTTTGATATGTCGCTTTACCCACCTAAAAACCCTGAAAATGAAGGCGGTGTGCCCGATGTGATGGGCGTGCATTTAGTATCTGAGGCAGAGCGTTTGGCCTATGCCGACCGTGACAAATATGTCGCAGATACCGACTTTGTTCGTTTGCCGGCACAGGGTATTCCAAGTTTTATTGATAAAAACTACTTGAAGCAGCGTGCAGCACTGATTAACCCGAACCAAAGTATGGGCGTAGCACCAGCAGGTAATTTCAATACAGCGGCAGGTGTAGATACCACTGTTGAACATGGCACAACTCAGTTCACGATAGTAGATGCCTATGGCAATGTGGTTTCAATGACATCGACTGTTGAATCGAGCATGGGTTCTTTCCACATGGTGGATGGTTTCTTGCTGTCGAACCAGTTAACTGACTTTAGCGCGAATCCTTATGACAGCACTGGGGCGCTGGTTGCCAACCGTGTAGAAGGCGGCAAACGCCCACGTAGTACTATGGCACCAACTTTAGTATTTAAGGGCACCACGCCAGATGAATTTTATATGGCAACAGGTTCACCAGGCGGCGGTACGATCATTCAATATGTGGTTAAAACTTTGGTGGGTGCATTAGACTGGAACTTAAATGCACAGCAGGCCACTTCGCTTGTTAACTTTGGCGCAACCAATAGCAAAAACACCAATGTAGATAGCTCGAATGTACAGCTTTCCTTAGTTGACCTAATTGAAGGCTTAAAAGCAAAAGGGCATGGCATTTCTAACACTGCGCAAACCAGTGGTATTTCAACGATTATGAAAGTAAATATAAATAATCAAAGTAAATACGCAGGTGGGGTAGACCCACGCCGTGAAGGTATTGTGTTAGGTAATGGTGCCTTATAGATTAAACTTAAAAAAAAAGCTGTCATTTTTGGCAGCTTTTTTTAAGGGGCCTTGAAAAAAACAAAAGGCACTCAATTATGTAAGTATGTTCATCAGTGGCAGACTGTTGATAAAATGCACAGCATTTTATTTTAGTTATGCTATGATGTGCAGACATTCATGGGGATGTTATTGGCTTCGACGCCGGTGATGAAACTCATAGATGCATGCCGAGAGCGCATTTTCTCTCGTAAATAAAATTTGCATTTAAATAGTCGCAAACGACGAAACTTACGCTCTAGCTGCCTAAGGGCCGCTTGTCCGCTTCCTAGAATACTTGTGGTCTGGGAACCCGACTGAAGCGCACGCACACAAGTCCGTATAGAGTCAAGCCTCGGGGCTTTATACCAAACTTAGAGGATCGCACCTTGTACCCTGTTCGTCGGGTCACTTGGTGTTAAAACAATAGACGATATCTAAGCATGTAGTATTCTCGAGCGTAGTGCTGGCGGACGCGGGTTCAACTCCCGCCATCTCCACCAAGATTCGTGAAAAGCCCTGAAACGTAAGTTTCGGGGTTTTTTTATTGGCTTTAAATTAATATTTTATTAAAAAATAATAAGTTTGCTTTTATTCGAAATTATGAGTTTAAAGTTAAAAGAATATATAATTTATTAATTTGCATTAAATTAGTAAGAAAAAATGGCTTTAAATAATATTGAAAACCAACTGGATAGATCAACTGTAACTTATTGGTTCGTGGGAGCAACCTTTGGTCGCAATGAAGATCAATTTGAGCGCTTTATTAGTCAAAGGATTTGGGAAAATGGATACGAAAATGAGTTAACAGATAAAGTCCAGTCAATGAAAGTAGGGGATAAAATAGCTATCAAGTCCAGTTATGTTCGTAAAAATGGACTGCCATTTGATAGTAGAGGTAATTTCGTTTCAGTAATGGCTATTAAAGCTATTGGGACTATAACAGCAAACCGTAATGATGGTCACTTCGTAGATGTAGATTGGGAAGTATTTAAGCAACCTAAAGAGTGGTATTTTTATACGAATAGAACAACTTTATGGGAAGTTAAGTATGAAGCTGACTATGCTAAAAAATTAATTGATTTTACTTTTGGAAATAGAACTCAAGATTTAGTTTTCTTCCGAAATGAGCCATATTGGAAGAATCGTTTTGGAGATATTATTAAGAAAGAAATTACTTGGGCGCCATTTTTGGTTGATTTATCTAATAAACTATTAATATATAAACAGAATAGAACTACTTTAGTCGAGAAAATTAAGCTTATTGCTGAAAAACATAATTTATCTTATTTATTGAATAAAAAATTGAATGATATTTGTCCATTTACTGTGGTGGGTATGATTAATAGACAAATGACTATTGCTAATAGAAAAGCAATTGCCGCTGATTTAGCACAAGTTTTGTCTATAGAGTCAGAGTTGCCTACTGATTTTGATGGGGTTCCAGTTTTAAATAACATGAAATCTTGGTTCTTCTCTTATGAACAATTTCAGCAGCCCAACGATGTACAAAATTTATGGAATTTCTTTGAATCATCAATTTTGTTTGCAGATGGAGAAGATACTGTTCAAGCAACACAGATATTTATAGATTCTTATAATAACCTTTTAAAGCAAAAGGGTATTGGTTGGAATATTACGATGGCATTGTTTTGGATACGGCCATGGGATTATTTAAGTCTAGATGGTAGTTCCCGTAAGTTTATTGAAGAAGAATTAAAAGTTAAAATTCCATATAGTGGTATTAAGAAAACTATAGATGGTAAGAATTATTTAGGATTGATTAGTAGTCTCAAAACAATGTTTGAAAATGATAATTCCATTGTAAAAAGTTTTCCTGAGTTAAGTATTAAAGCTTATGACCCTGATATCTTAGAACAAGATGAAATTGCTGATGAATCATTAATCATTGAAGAGTTTGAGATATCTTTAACTGATATTGTTGCTAATCAATGTTTTATTGAGGAAGAAAGACTCAGCCAGATTGTTCGTAGAATTAAGTCAAAAAAGAATGTTATTTTCCAAGGGGCAACAGGTACTGGCAAAACTTGGATTGCAAAACAGTTAGCGGAATATATTGTTGGGCATAATAAAGAAAATTTTATTCATGTTCAGTTCCATCCGACCACCTCGTACGAGGATTTTGTTAGAGGTTGGAGGCCTAATTCTGACGGAAAATTACAACTTGTTGATGGTCCTTTTCTTGAATTGATAAATCGAGCACGTCATAACCCTTCACAAAACTTTGTTATTTTAATAGAGGAAGTTAACAGAGGAAATCCTTCGCAGATATTTGGTGAAATGTTGACGCTAATAGAAAACTCAAAACGAACTCATCAATATTCATTAGAGTTAATTTATAAAAAAGATAAAAATGAAAAAATTTATGTACCTGAGAATGTTTATGTATTAGGCACAATGAATATTGCTGATCGTTCATTGGCCAAACTAGATTTAGCATTTCGAAGACGTTTTGCTTTTGAAGAGTTGGAACCAACTTTTAATGAAGTTTGGATGAAAGTTGTTAAGGAAAATGTTGTTCAAGTAACTTCAGAACAACTCCAAAAGTTACGTTTTAATATTGAGGAATTAAATAATGTAATTAAAAAAGATCCTCGCTTAGGTAAACCATTCTGCATAGGTCATAGTTTCTTTACATCAGTTCAAACCTTTTCAAGTATACAAGAGTGGCTTGATGATGTTGTAGAGTCAGAAATCAAGCCATTGTTGTTAGATTATTGGCCAGACAATGAGTCTCAAGTTTCAAATTTTTGTAATGAATTAAAGGATATCTAAGTAGCATGTTAGATATCCACTACCATTACATCACTAAATATGGCATACCTATAAAAAATGTTTGGTTATTAATTCTTTATGCATCAGAAGTCTACAAAACTTCTGAAGATAAATTTTTTAATATTGAGGAAAATCTTGAAGACTTATATACCGTTATATTAGAGTTATTATGCAATCAATTTGATAAGAATATTTCTAAAGGATTTTCAAGTAATTATATTACTAGGAGTGAAAATTTAACTCGTGTACGAGGCAGTATTAACTTTTTAATAACTGAAAGTAAGATGTTGATGCAAAGAGGACAGGTCAATTGTTCTTATGATGAGCTTACTCTAAATATCCCACGGTACCAATATGTACTTATAACTTTAAAAAATGCACTTTTCTTAAAAGGCATAGAGGGAGTTAAAGAGAGGCTTTTACAAAATATTAATATTCTTGAAGGACTAGGAGTAACTTGTCCACTAATTCAAAACTATGACCTTAGATCAGATCGATTCGGACATTTTGACTATTCTGAACAGGCCCTTCTCCAAACATGTCAGCTGCTAAATGAACTAAAAATTCCTACAATGCAAAAAGGAAATCATTTAATTCCGAATTTAGAGGAAATGAGTGAAGAGTGGCTAAGAAAACTATTTGAGAAAGCAGTTTATGGATTTTATTCTAAAAATTTACCTGCTAATGTTTGGGATGTAAGTCATAACAAAAAATTGCAGTGGAAGCTAGACACTGATTCATTGATTACAGATGTGTTGCCTCAGATGGAGGCTGATATCATTATAAGAAATAGACAAACGGGACAAGCGACTATCATTGATACTAAATTTAATAAAATTTTAGTAAGCAATCGTTTTGGCCGAGAAAAGTTCAGGAGTGGTTATATCTATCAAATATATACGTATCTAAGGTCACAAGAAGAAGAGGGATGTCCAGTATTTCAAAGAGGAGTGTTACTTCATCCAAGTGTTGGAGAAAAAATATTCGATAAAGTGAAAATTCAGGGCTATTTGTTAGAGTTTCAAACAATCGATTTAACAGAAATGGCAAAAGAGATTAAAGCTAGACTAATCGAATTGGCCTAGCTTTTTATTTTAGTTTTTTAAACTTATAGCAACGGATTTAAAAGACTCTAACGCAGCTTCTAAATGCTCAATAATTTCTTGCTGAAGAACTTCTGGTGAGGGTAAATCATCAAGATTGTCTAAACTGTTGTCCTTCAACCAGAAGATATCTAGACTGGTTTTGTCACGAGCAATGATTTCATCATAGCTGAAATATTTAAATCGTTCAGTCTCCTGACGTTCAAAGCGATTTTCAGGGTTATAACACTGAATAAAATCACTCAAATCAGATTGACGTAATTGACGAGTTTTGAGCGTAAATCGTTGATTGGTCCTAAGATCATAGAACCAGATTCCTTTCGTTTGAATCTTTTCAGATTTAGGTTTGTTATCGAAGAAAATAACGTTTGCTTTTACACCGTTTGCATAAAAGATACCTGTTGGTAATCGCAAAATGGTATGTACATCGCATCCAGCAAGTAATTTTTTACGTACACGTTCACCAACACCACCTTCGAACAATACGTTATCTGGTAATATTACAGCTGCTTTTCCATCTTTTTTTAGCATACTCACAATATGCTGGAGAAAATTAAGTTGCTTATTTGATGTAGTTACCCAAAAGTCTGAACGTTCATAGGTGAGAGATTCTTTATCTTCTTCACCTTCCTCGTTAGTAACAGTCATACTGCTTTTCTTACCAAAAGGAGGATTAGCTAAAACATAGTCTGCTTTTATGGTTGGTTCACTAATCAAAGCATCAGCACGAACAATAGAGGGTTCATCTGTAAGGTGTCCAACATTGTGTAAGTACAGATTCATGAGACATAGACGTCTTGTACTTGCAACAATCTCGTTACCAAAAAAAGTATTTTCTTGAAGAAATTTAGCTTGTTTATTATCTAGTTTCTGAGCCAACAGGTATTTATGTGCACCAAGAAAAAAGCCACCTGTACCACACGCTGGATCAGCAATGGTTTTCAACGGTTGAGGACGAATACATTCTACGATTGCATCGATGACAGGACGAGGAGTGAAGTACTGTCCAGCACCACTTTTTGTGTCTTCTGCATTTTTTTGTAAAAGGCCTTCGTACATGTCACCTTTTACGTCAGCACCAATACCACTCCATGTATCTTCATTGATAAGCTGGACTAAACGATGTAATTTAGCTGGATCTTGTATTTTATTCTGTGCTTTAAAGAAAATAGCACCCAACATGCCTGACATTGTACCAAGCTTATTGAGTACTTTAAGGTAGTGATCTTCTAGCTCAGCACCTTTTAGGCTAATGAGGCTTTCCCAACCATAACCAGCAGGAATACCAATATCGACTGACTCAAATGGATTCAATGTTTTTTGTTCATGAGCCATTTTTAAGAAAAGTAAGAATGTCAGTTGTTCTAGGTAATCACCATAGCCCACACCATCATCTCGTAAGGTATGGCAGAAATTCCATATTTTGGAAATCAGTGTAGTTGCATTCATACTTTCTATATTTCTGACAATTTAAAAAGGTTTGATTTTAACATACGACATATAATGTTTGACTTTTAAAGTAAATTTTCTATCCATGGCATAGAGCCTCGAAAACGACCTATTGATGCTCTGAAAAATTGAGAGTATTCAGCTTCAGGTGACAGAAAACTATTTATAGCATCTAAGGTCTCAGAGGAGCAGTTATTAAATCCTATTTGATGACATAGTAAGATTAGAGCATCTAATCTAGCTCTTTCACTCTTTTTGTTTTCAGGCATTTTAAAGCTATTTAAACCTAAGATATGTATTGTATATTCTGCTCTTAGGTGGTTAATATCGGTTGATACTAAACAACTCGGTTTAACTTCTCCATCAGTTGTATGCGCTAATAATTGACAATCTGAAGCAATAATAGGATCAAGCAGCATGGGCTCTTCAAGTGAGAGATCATCATTTGGATTTGTACAACGATAAGTTTCGATGACCAAAGGAAAGTCATTGTGTTTCCCATGAACTAAATTAGTAGCATGATCTGTTTCAGGTCTGTTGCAGCGTTGGCAACTTAATCGATAATTTGTCCATTCATATGCAAGCCACCAGTACCCCGGATGTTTTTTACCAGCCAAGGGGTGAGGAATAGAAAACTCTAATTCAACTCTATTTATAGTTACACCAAGTTTGGGTCTAAAGTGCTCTACATCCATTGGAGATCTTATAGATTTCGATTCACAGAACCAACATTTGTCATGACTAAGTGAAGATAACCAATTTTTTAATAGTCCCCATCTGTTAGAACCGTTATCAATATATGTTTTTTTACTATCCCAGTCAGACTTATCCAAAAGTTTTTCAGTAAATGTTTTACGTGTATTTTTTACAAAATTATCATTGAGAGGTGGTGTTGAAAAATTAATGTACATCATTGTTAAAAATCTTTATTGACTAATACTTTGACAAGATTGTTTAAAGCTTTTAATTTGTTTTCTTGGGTTAGAGTAGGATCTTCACCATCAAAGAAGTTTCCTGTTAATAAGTCAAAACGAGCTCTCATAAACTCTTGTTCTAATCTGTCCCTAGATGCAAAATTAAAATCTAAAGAATTCAAATCATTATTTAACTGGTTTAACTCATTTTTCTCATCATCTGTGAGGTGATCTTTCGTTGATAATTGATGCATGCGAAGAAGTTTATTATTCGTTTTTTTATCAAGTGTACTATTTAACCCAAACATATCACTTGTCAAAATTCCAGCAACTCCCATACCTCTAGGATCGTAGTCAGGTGATTCAATACTAATTTGTCCTGCTTTTCTAGATAAAATCTGAACTTGTTCTTTTTCTAAAGCTGATATTGATAATGGAGAATGAGTTGTGAGTATGACATGGCTTTTATCTTGTACAGCTTCATCAAAAAATATTTTAAGATAATCTAAGAAGTTAATACTCCATTGAGGATTTAGATGTGTATCTGGCTCATCCAATAGAATTAAACTTTCTTTACCTCGAGTAAAATAAATTAAGCCTAAAACAGTTAAGAACTGTAATTCACCTTCACTAAGTTCTCGATGTGTAATAAAGCCAGTATTATCTTTAATTTTAACGTTAATATGAACATCTTTTAGTAAATCGGAGGCAATAGCGCTTTCTAGATTTCTAAATAGGATGTGTGGAGTAGTATCCTTAATGAAGTCTCTAAAGGTTCTTGAATCTTTAATATATAGATATAGATGCTCCTTGTTAGTCTTATTATAAAGTGTTTGAGCAATTGCTTTTTTGACTTTTATGGGTGCCAAAGAAAACTTAATTAATTCTGATAAGAAGTTTTGAACAATTCCACGTGCTTGCCAAAAACGAGCATCACCATCATCAGTTTTGTTTGTCCATGAAGGTTCCATAAGTTCGAATAGAATTGAATCTATACCTAGATCTAGGTCTAAATTTAATACAGATTTTAAAGTATTGTTAATTTCGGGGTTATTTTCAAAAAGGAAAGATAAAAGAACTAATTTACTATGAATAGGCTTAGTATAAAACATACGCTTTAAATCAAGCGAAGTTACACCAGCACGCATTTCATGTTCGTAGGACTTTGTATATCCCTCAAAAATACTTTCTAGACGAGTATTAAAGCCAGAGTAGTAGCTAAAAACAAACTTGGGCAAGTAGGGCATGTCTTCATTTGTAAATTGAGCAAATGAGATCTTTTCTGCTTTTATTGATGGTAAATATTTATCGATATCTTTAAGATATTCTTGATTGTTCACTAGAATATGAGATACAGAATATGAGGTGAAAATATACTTTTTAGTTGTTCTTTTCGGATCAGCGTCGATGATTATATAACGAAGTTGATCTTTATCTCCCATCCAATATTTTATTTGATACTGGTAACGTGGAGCTTTTTTCTTGCTGATTAGATCAGAAAAAATAATTGAAATAAATTCAAGGATATTCGATTTACCAGTACCATTACGACCTAGTAAAACGGTGAACCAATGATTTTCACTAAAGTCAATTGTTATATTATTTAGGTTTTTAAATTGACTTTCAGGAGGTAAATTATTAGCTCCAATGGTTAATTTATTTATTCTCATGTTTATCCTAAATATTTAAACAAATCTTGAGTTTTAAATAGGTCATTATCTGGTTTCACACAAATTTTTTCCTCGAGAGTTAAAGTTTTTAACTCTCGATAGAAGTTTTCAATATCAGTAACATCACTAGAGCCATTGATTCCAAATAATCCTGCTAACTCTTGTCCTGAAATCCAATCTGACTGTTGTTGTAAAATTTCTAGGATACTCTTAGACATACCAACTTCCTTTTTTGATTTTGAGGTTGAGCGTTTTTTCGTGATAGCTTTTTTCGTAACAGCTTCAGCTTCTCGCTGTTGTTGAATGCGTTCTAACAGGACTTGAGCGGGTTCATCATTTGGGTCTTGAGGTACAAGCTTTCCACTAAAAGCATCTTTTAAAATATTAAGTTTTTGATTTGACGTTTGTTTCAGAGTTGTTTCTAAAGAGTCAAATTGGTCAGATATATTTTCTAACTCTAAAGATATTAAATTCGTTAGATATAGTTGTTCTGCTAATGGTGGTAAAGCAATAGGAGTTTGTTTTATATCTTCACCAGAAACACCAGTTTGTCCAGATGTAGTTTTAGCTCTAGATTTTACGTAAGCTCTTGAATGCCCAATATTTGCAGCTAATTCAATCCAATTTGATAATATCTCACCCAAAATAGGTTGAGCTCTGATAAGTTTATCAGGGTGTAGCATAGGCTCATCAAGATCTCTAACAACGCCAAATACACCTAATAAATCTATGCTGCCGTTATAACGAGTTATCAAAATATCATTGTTTTTAAGAATGAAATTTTTAACATCCTCGTAGGGTAAATCAAGATGTCTGCATTCATCTAAGTACACTTTCATTGCTCTTACAGCATTGATTCTTAGAATTGGATAGCCTTTATGCTCAGTATTTGGTTTTGGAGACATCCCGTTTCGAATTGGGTAGGCAAGCTGATCTAAGCTGGCCCATGTCCAATTTTTAGGTAACTTAGGTAAGTTAATAGAGTTGTAGGGGTGAACAGGCTCGGGGTATTTGTCCTGCCAATCTTTAGGCGGATTTTTCCCTTTTTCTGCAAATTCTTTAAGTTTCTCTTGTTCCCAGCTTTCACGGCGTTCTTTTAAAATACGTGCTAATAGTTGTTCACCAGTTTCAGCAAACTCAGCTTGAGTTTCACGCCATTCTTTACTGAGTTCACCTTCAACAGCTGATTTTAATAATGACTGACGATAAAGTTCTAATTTTTTCTGAGCTATTTCAAGCTCCTCAATGCCATTATCTAATTCGCTAAATAGTTCATCAATTTTATCAGTGATACGTTTTTGTTCTTGAAAAGGAGGGAGGTAAAATTCATATTCTTTAAGATTAGAGATATAAATATTTTTTTGTGTAACACCTGAACCTAATTTAGCTAAGTTTTGCTTTGAATAAGCTAGATAATAAAATAAAAATTTTGAATTAAATTCTTTGAAATTAGGTATAGCTGAAGCAATTGCCTGATTTGTTGTAAGTTCTCGGCCAGCAATACCTAATTTACCAATAGACCCATAGAGACCAATCATGACACTATTAGCAGGAATTAATTTTGCTGAGCTATTTTCAATTGCAATATCAGTTAGGTAGTTATGAGTATTAATAACAAGACCATCATTTAGATCGGTGATTGTAACCCAAGGAATATTACCACCATAATAAGAAGAGTTGGATCTAGCCGGAGTTCCTCCACTCATCCAAGTGAATACTTCACCAAGAGTGGTTTTTATCCACTTAGACGGTAAGTTTTTGTTGTTCATGCCACTAACTCTTCATTCAATTCTTTCATTAATGGCATAAGTTTCTCTCGACCAAAAACTTCTGCCGCTTTAAATGCCCCGCCATGACTCGCCAACGAACCTAACTTAAAATCATTCGGTGTTAGCTGACAACTATTTACAATATGATCTTTCATTAAACGTAACCAATTCATTTGCTCTTCAGTAAAAGCCGTTGCATTCTGTGCATTATGTCTAAAGACCCACTTTTTAAAGCGCTTATCGACTTCCTCACTAAAAGGAGAAAGCTCTTGATCTAAGCCAGAAGCAAAACGAATTAAGGATAATAAATCAGTTAATTTACGCTGAGTATTTACCCCTTTGACTTGACTGCCTTTTACTCTTTCATAAGCAGTCCAAAGACGTTCAGTTGTGAGTAATAGCGGAGGACGGCTGAGTTTATCATGAAGCTCTTGAATCATGCTTAACGTCAGTTCACGCCGTTGATAGGGTTGATCATAAAAGA
This sequence comes from Acinetobacter sp. UC24323, assembly GCF_024151445.1. Classification (NCBI taxonomy): domain Bacteria; kingdom Pseudomonadati; phylum Pseudomonadota; class Gammaproteobacteria; order Moraxellales; family Moraxellaceae; genus Acinetobacter; species Acinetobacter sp. UC24323. The sequence continues at coordinate 54,567 of NZ_JAHIBY010000007.1, forward strand.
AACTTAAGGCTTCAATTTCTTCTCGGTGCTCTTTTAAATATGCTTCGAACTTTTCGATATCTTCCTGAGCTTTCTGTTCTACATTTGCAGAGAAGCCTCGGTTAATTACCTTATCCAAATTCACCGTATCAATAACCTGTTCTGCATCCTTTTTATCAGTCAGGAGAGAACGAAGTTCAGGATCATCAAAAACTCTATAGGCTTGTTCTAAGAGTTCAGCCATTTTTTCTAAATACTGTTGTTCTGAGATGGAGTCTTCATCCAGAACATTACCTTTTAAAGCTTCATCTAAGATGAGAGCTTGATTAATTGTATCGGGATCAACGGCATTAAGAATGGTTTCTGTAATCTGCTTTAAGCTTTTACCCTTGGTCAATTCAGTAATTTTAAATTGAGTCTCTGCATCTAAGTTTTTGTTTAGCCGAATTAAGCGATTTGCCAGACTTAAAGCAGTATCCTCATCAACATCACCGAGAATGATACCATCCATAAGTTGTTTTAATGTCGTTGATGGTTTTCGTTCCATTTGGCGACTTTCTGTTTTTTGAGACTTCTCAACACCTACAGCATCAATAATGACGAAGCGAGTTTTTGCACCTGAGGCACTTTGAGAGACTTTTTGTAGTCCATCTTTATCTAAGCTACGAACTCCGCGACCTTTCATTTGCTCATAATAACCCTTGGAGCGTACATCTCGCATGAAGAGTAAAACCTCTAACGGTTTTACATCTGTGCCAGTCGCAATCATATCGACTGTTACTGCGATACGAGGGTTATATTCGTTCCGAAAATCACTTAAAACACCATCAGGATCTTTGGCGCTGTAGGTAACTTTTTCACAAAACTCATTACCTTTACCATACTCTTCACGAACAATATTAATAATGTCATCCGCGTGGCTATCAGATTTTGCAAAGATGAGTGTTTTAGGTACTTCTTCTCGATTAGGAAAAATTTCTTGGCTTATTGCGCGTTTCATTTCCCGAATGATATTGCGAATTTGACTTGGATTAACAACCTCCCTGTCTAAATCCTTATGGGTATAGACAATATCTTCTTCTGCTTCAACTAACCGTTTAGCACGAGTTTGACGGTTACGACGGTCAATCCACTGCTTAGCACGAATCTTTTTCCCCTTCTTTGTAATCTCAGTTTCAATCTCATAGATGTCATACCCAACATTAACACCATCAACCACTGACTGTTCATAGCTATATTCTGCAACAATATTTTCGTTAAAAAAGCCATAAGTTCTGTTATCAGGAGTCGCTGTTAAGCCAATAAGAAATGCATCAAAGTAGTCGAGTACTTGTTTCCATAAGTTATAGATGCTGCGATGGCATTCATCAATAATAATAAAATCAAAAGATTCAATTGGCACATTAGGGTTATATTGAATATGTCTTTTAGATAGTCGTGTACTTTCTTCTAAAGTAGTAACTTCATTTAGATTAATATCTTCATCTTGCTCATCTAATTTCTCGCCAGATAAAATGGAATACATTCGTTGAATGGTAGAAATACATACATCGGCTTTGGTATCCAACGTGGATGACATTAATCTTTGAACATTATAGAGTTCAGTGAATTTACGTTTGTCATCGGATGGAGTAAATGCCATAAATTCTTGATGAGCTTGTTTACCTAAGTTCCGTGTATCAACTAAAAACAAAATCCGTTTTGCTTTAGCGAATTTCAATAGACGATATACAGATGAAATGGCAGTAAATGTTTTTCCTGCGCCAGTTGCCATATGAACTAGAGATCGCGGTTTTTGGAGTGCTAAAGATTTTTCTAATCCAGTAATAGCATCAATCTGACAGTCACGAAGATTATCAGTAGCTAATGGTGGCATGTCTAGTAAGTTTTGTCTTAAGTTTTTATTTCTTGTATACAGCTCATGTAAATATTCAGGCTTATAAAAATGAAATAGTTCACGAGATCGAGCTTCAGGATCTCGTTTGTCAGTGAATCGAATAATTTTCGATGTAGCTTGAAATAGAAATGGAAGGGTATTGTATGTCTGTTTGGCTTTAAAGCCAGAAGTAGCGTATCGATCAGTTTGGCGCTCGTGAGCAGTAATATTTTCCCCTTCTTCATCACGTTTAGCTTCAAGTACACCGATAGGTATACGGTTCACGAAAAGAATATAGTCTGCAGGTCCGGTCTTTGTTTGAAATTCACGAACAGCGATACCAAATCCTGCGCTAGGATTATAATTTTTCTTATCGACAACAACCCATCCAGCATCTTCTAGTTTTTTATCAATAACTATACGTGCTTTATCTTCAGGCTTCATGATACTGTTATTTCTAAACTTCTATATTTAGGAAAAGTATACTCATAATTATTAAATTGTTAAACTTGTAATTTAGAATTACTAAATATTACCTTTGATTTAAGTTTATAAATTTTATTAATTAATAAAAACTCTCCATATTGTTAAATTAATCTTTATCTGACTTTAACATAGCTCTTACCTCATCTATTGAAAATGCAGGTTTACGTTGATGAATAATAAAATGGCAATTAGGGCAGACAGGAGCCATATCTTTTATTGGGTCAACAATATATTTTTTTCCAATAGAGCTAATCTCAACCAAATGATGGACATGAATACAATTTTTACCAATGAAACCATAAGTTTTTTCAAAATCAAAATTGCATACAACACATTGATAACCATAAAATTCTAAGCATTTTTTTCTTGCTTCTTTATTACGCTCATAAGCATTAACTACGATTTTTTTAACTGCACCTTCGGTTAAATTATTAAAATTATCTTCATCGTATTCTTCAGCGAAAATAACAAGGCTTTCTTTTAATTTCCAGATACTTCGTCCAGCTATATCTGGTTTTTCAATAATACCTTCACCAGCTAATTCTTGGCGTGCCCAACGAATTTCATTCTCAAATAACGCTCGGCCATGGCGCTTCATAGCCATTTCTTTATTTGTGAGTTGCCATAAATTAACGAATTCAGTGTATACATCTTTAACTTTCATAGGTCCTTTACTAGAAAGTAAATCAACTAACTGAGTTTTTATAACGTTACGATGTGGTATAGGCATTTCACTCTCAATAAATCTATTTTTAAATTTGATAGGAATTAATAGTCTATGAATATTAAAGATATTTTTAATCGTTAGGTAGTGTTAGGTGTTGGTATTAAACTATACTTTATTTAATACTTCGATTATCTCTAGGTATCCGTGCATATCGAAGTTTAATTTTGTATGGGTTTACAGTAGAAACTAGTGCAATACAAGCTAAAATATATGGCCTAAAAACGTATAAGTTTTTTGTGGCATTACTGAATAGTATGTGGGAGACATACTCTTAAATTTGGGGAAATTTCAAAAGATGATTACTCCGCTGGGGAGCGGTTTAAGAAAAGGGTAATCATCGATTCTTAAATAATTTATAAGATTTGGTTAGATCAAATGAATGACTTGATAACGAGATATTTAAATAATCTGGGGCAGTGGCATGACGTTGCGTTGGCAATGGCTAAAGCGATAGTGGCAATAGGTGTGTTTTGCTTAGTCACTTATCTTTTAACAATTGGATATATCCCGTCGGAAATTAGCTTCGGTGATACACTTATTTTTTTACTAATTTTTGCAGCCTGTTCTACTATCTATTTTGCATTAAGTATGGTGTTGTTTTTATTAGGCATGTCTTTAATGCCAGTGATTTACATTATATTGAAAGTGTCTAATAAATATTTACCATCTCATAAGCAGTTTAGAGACGATCTGCCATTTCCAAAGATTAGCATTACTACATTTTGTTTATTCATTTATTTTATATATACATTTTATGGCTTATTTTTCGCTTTCTGGCAAGTAAGCCTCTATGCTGCGATTACAGTAAGCTTAATTGCTTTGCTATATTATGCTTTTTACGTTAACCGCGAAGATATCAAAATTTTTAATAAAAAGTTTAAAAATATAGAGGATATTATTGATGACAATAGCGCAAGTGAAAATCTTAAAACATTTGCAAAAGAAAAGTTAAAGAGATTAGAAATATCTAAAAGAAATAGCTTACAAATGGCTTGTCTTCTTATTACGGTTCCATTGGTTTATATGTTTCCATTTGGGGGCGTTGGTAAAGTATTTTTAAATAGCGCTATGGAAAAAACTGGTATAAGGATAGAAAAGGCAACCTTATATATTAAAGAACCTTATGCAAATTTAATTGAATTACCAAAATCAACCACTAAAGAATTGAGTCAGTATAAAACCTTTATTTTTAAAGATGTTAAAGTGTTATTTCAAGGCATTGGTAAAAGTACTTTAGTTTCTTACAAAGTAAAAGATATTGAAAAGCAGTTAGTGATTCCTAATGACTATATTACTGTGGAGCAAACTCAGAAGATCGATAAGTAAGGTTATTATTCACTATTAATCAGCTAGCTTCCCCCCAAGGCCCCCATGCCACAACAGAACTTTAATTTTTTGCGCTGATTTAAAGTCATCCACCATTGCGACACAGAGATAAGGGAGCTAAGCCAAACACTTAGCCCATGTCGTTTTTATCGCACCGCCGCATCACACTAAAAAAAGTAGGGGCAAAGTCCTGTGGGAGAGCAGGACTTTGCAAACTGACATGTTCTAGACGTTGCATGAGCTGAGGCGAATACACTTGTTCGAGCCGTTGGTAAATACAGTCGCAACTGGCTTGGCTGTGTCCACCAGACAGGCAAATTTTTTCAAACTCCTGCTGAGTGTGGAGGTCACAACCCGAAACGCTGTAATCGCCGACAACAAGGCCTAAAACTAAAATAGTTTTATAAAATTTCATATTATTCTCGTGATGATTTGGGGATATCTCAATGAGAAAAAATAAACCGCTATATTTTAAGTTTTAAAATCATTTTCAAAGGCAATAGTTAACCCGCCTATATAAGCAATAAAATAAAATGACTTAAATTTTAAAATAAAAATAATTTATAGATTTAAAACTTTAGATAATAGAAAACCTAAATTTTAAATAAATAAAAAGTTTATAAGGGAGAGGGGGAAAGTTTATATAGTGGCATGGTCAACTCCTAGAATTTATGGAGCTCTACCACCAGAAATCACCGTCAATTGATTAGGGTGGTAGAACGAGAAGGGGTTGACAGACTGGGTATACAGACCAGCACGCGCGAGCGCGTCCCCCTCCCGTCCTACCGCAACGGTAAGGGGGAGGTGCAGGTTGCGCACAAGTATCATACTCAGGAAGTATGAACCTGATACGCTGTATACTCGGTCTGTCAAAACCGACTGGCAATGTAGGCCAGCGGGACCATAATAATCATAAGTTTTTAATAGGTCAATTCAATTTAAATAAAATATTATAAAAATTTTAAATATAAATTTATATTTTAATTAAACTCAAAAGTTAATATCTTTAAAGCTATAAATTAATAAAAATAATAAAGCTAAACTAAACGTTTAGCCTGCTCTTAAAATGTATAACGGTAATTAATAAATACACGGTGTTGGTCCCAATCTTTACGGGTCATACCATTTATTTTTTCACCTAGGTTTGCATTTTCAAACTTTGACTCATAATGCAAAAATGAATAACGCACATCTAAATTTTTCACCCACGGCAAGGCATAACTCACCGTAAAGTCAAAGTAACGCTCTTTACCTTCAATATCACTGCTGATGTTACTTTGGTGAGCGCCAAAACCATAAATATACTTCGCCTCGGTTTTTAAACCTTTCACATAGTCTTTCCAGTTATATTTCAAGCGAAGGGCAACAGCGGTTTCATCGTTATTGGTAAAGTCGGGGCCAATGGTCGCAGAGGTCGGAAACGGGTTGGTGCCGTGGTCTTGCGTCAAAACCGAGTTGCGTTCGGAGTGCACGGCAAAGTTATCTTCAATCCAAAAACCATCAAACTTTGAAACGGCAATGCCACCTTCAATATTATTCTTAGCCACATTTACATCGACAAAATAGCCATTGCCACGGTTGTTAACGTCTTGACCTTTGACACAGTCCAGCTCGGTTTCGGCACCACATTTAAACAGCTTACCATCATCACGCGAGAAAAAAGCACCTGTATTGAATGTCCACATAAGGCCATGCAAGGGCAATTTATATTGAGCAATCGCCCCATACTTTTTTAGATAATCTTTGCTGTTTAAATACTCGGCATTCACGCTCCAGTTTTTGTACTGATACTTGGCACCAAGCAAACCGACATAATCAATTCGTTCGTCATTCTCAGTCACCAGTTTTTCAAAAGAGTCCATGCTGCGCGGTTTCCAGCGGTCATAGTAAGCCATATAAGTCTGTAGCTGATCATTCAGTTGAAACTGACCACTCGCACCCGAAAAAGTGTCGGGCACTGCGCGGTTGTTGGTGCTTTTAAGTAACAGCGAATCGTGCAACTGGCGACCTAATTTAATTTCACCTTGATCACCCAGTTTTGCTTTGATGTAGAGCTGCCCTAAAGTCGCAAAGTTTTGGTCAAGCTTGCCGTTATTTTCGACTTCTAAAAGCTGAGCGCTAGGCTTGCCAGAGTCAAATAACTTGGTGACTGCATAGAGTGAGCCATCTACACCGAGCCAGTCCCACATGTACGGTGACTGATAATTTAACTCAAGCCCTAACGCACTTTGCTCATATTCACTCGACGAAGGCGAAGGGTTGGCAAGCGTGGGGTGGGCAGTGCCTTCATCGTTCCAGTAACGAGTATTAAGTTTTAATTCTAACTTACCAAATTGTTGAGGAAGCTCTGCATACGCATTGCTCACACTGCCTAAACCAATACAGCCCCATAGCAAATATTTATTCATTTTAAATTCCTTTTTTAAGCATGAATAAGCCCTTTGCCTAACGCTGGGGTTAGGCAAGCTTTTTATGAAATGGATGAATTAAGGAGAGAGTTTTTCGAGCACTTGGCCTTTGGTTTCAATGGCAAACAAGAAGGTCACTAGGCCACCAATGAGTGCCACAACGGCCAGCACACTAAACACATATTGAATGCCGTAACCACCAACCACGAGGCCGACCATAACAGGTCCAATCGCAGAGCCAGCACGTAACCAAGCGGTACTAAAACCAATGCCCATCGCACGTAGGCGAGTAGGGTAAAGTTCGGCAGCGTAAAGGTATAAAGAGAATGAAATGGTCTGCAAAATGGCATAGCTCAGCGTTGCTAAAATCACAACTTGCATGGCCGATTTTGCGCCTAAAACCGAGAGGCTCATGAGTGGAATAATCGCCAAGAAAAACGCTGCACTGTACCAAGGACGGCGACCGACTTTATCAATCATTAACGCACAGATAATAGAGGCAATCACACCCACGCCCGAAGTAATCCAGCCATAACCTAAACTGGTTTGCAGTGACAGGCCAAAGTGTTGTTTGTAAAGAGATGGCAGCCAAGTCACCATGGCATTGTTCACCATATACACGCAAAACCACATGCCCCACAGGGTAAAAGTACGTTTACGGTAAATACCACGGAACAGCTCGCGCCAGTCGGTTTTTGCCATGCCTTGCGGGTTAATTTCTTTAACCACAGGTTCAGGCAAAGTTTTACCGCTTTTAATGGCACCGTCTTCAAAGCTTTTAACAACTTGATCGGCTTCTTTAAAACGACCTTTGGAAGCAAGCCAACGTGGTGACTCAGGCAAGAAAAACCGTAAAGGAATGACCAGTAAAGAGGGAACGAGGCCCACAATAAACATGACTTTCCAGCCGTAAATTGGCATCAGGAAAAATGCTGCCATGCCTGCAAACATAAGACCGAGTGGGAACAAAACTTCATAGAGCAAGAAAAACTTACCACGCTTTTCTGCACCAATAAACTCATTAATATAGGCACTTGCAACAGGCACTTCACCGCCTGTTCCAACACCTTGTAAGAAACGGAAAATTAACAGCGACATTCCGCTCCACGCAAACAAACAAGAAATGTCCATTGCCACAAACAGTAAAATGGTAAAAGACAGCACTTTTAAACGACCGACTTTTTCGGCAAGAGAACCAAAAAAGATCGCACCGACCAGTTGCCCAACATAGCCCGCGGCAATGATCGCGCCGACATAGGCAGGCGTCAGGTGCCATTCGGTAATGAGTTGGGGTAAAGCAAAGGCAATCGCAAGAACAGTATAAGCGTCAAAAAAGGTCGCGATACCAATGGTAATTCGCATAAATTGCAATCGTCCGGTGACGGGTAGTCGTTCGAGTCTTGCAATAATTTCCGCATTTTTTTGATGATGACTAATTTGTTCTACATCCGCTAGATTTGTCATCTTATATCTCCTTATCACTACATTCCTCGTAGTTTTGTTGTTCTATTTCGCACTACCTGTTCACCACAGTTTGCATGCTTTTTATTATTGTTTTTAAGAGACATGCCCGATGTTTGGCCTCAGGCAGCGTACAGGAAAAAAAGGCTAGCGTATATGCTAGCCCGAATGGAATTTAAGCAACGGCTTGGGTTAAATCGACCTTGCCAATTCCGGCTTGACGCATCGCATCATGAATTTCTTGCTCAGCACCATCTGCCAGTGGAAGCAGTGGCGAACGCACAGTAGCATGATCCAAAATTCCGCGAGCAACCAGTGCATGTTTCAGCGCGACCGTACCTTCCATGTGTGAACCACGGTGATAAACATTGCGAGTCACTGGTAATAATTGGTCGTGAATAGCACGAGCTTTAGCGTAATCTTTGGCTTTACCAGCCTTAATCATTTCAATTAAGAGTTCAGGGGCAATGTTGCCATAGCCAACCAAAGCGCCGTCTACATCAAACATGGTGTGAAGCAAATATTCATCGTGGCAAGTCAACACCTGTAAGTCTGGGCGTTCACGGCGAATAATCGGAATTTCGACATCCCAGCGGCGCATATTACGTACACCATTTTTCATGGCAAATACGCCTGGCTGTGCAGAAATATCGAGTAGAGTGTCTAGGTCATAAGTGGCCTTCGTTGCATCTGGATATTGGAATAAAATAGATGGCAAACCACTTTCTTCATAAATCGCTTTATAGCGGTCTTGTGGTGCGCCTTTTTGATAGCCAAAACGCAACCAGCCATGTGAAGGGTAAATCAAACCTGCCGAAGCACCTGCGCTAACTGCACGTTTTGCTTCTTCTGCTGCAACCGAAGTACCTTCGAGTGTAATCCCTGCGATTACCGGAATTTTATCATCTACCGATTTAACAAAGCTTTCGATGACCTGCATTTGTTCTTTTTGCGACAAGAATGTTCCTTCACCTGCATGCCCAAGAACAACCAAGCCTTTCACACCATCGATACTGCCTAACCATGAACCTAAACGTTGAATTGCATTATGGTCTACTTGTCCGTCACGGGTAAAAGGAGTCACAGGTGCTGGGGTTAATCCACGTAAATCTAAACTCATAATCGTACTTCCTATACAGTGTAATTAAATATTCTCTGGTTCTTAATCTGACTTAAATCGTGTTGTAGAGAACATGATTGGAGTATAGAAATAGGTGAGCTATGTAGGAATTACCAATTCTTGAATTTCAGTTATACTGAAAATGTATGGCTCAAAAAGCTGTCTATTACGGTTTAGGAAGAATCGATGAATTATGAATTATGGAAAATATTTTTAGACGCGGTAGAACTCGGTAGCTTAAGCAAAGTCGCCATGCTGCATAACACCAATCAACCGCAAATTAGTCGGCAAATGAACGAGCTTGAAGCGCAATGTGGCGGACGTTTGTTTAACCGAACTGGACGTGGTGTCGAGCTCACCGATTTAGGCCAGCATTTACTTCCTAAAATTCGTTCATGGCTGAACGTAACCGACCAACTCAATAATGAAATTTTGCATTCGACCGATACCCCAATTGGCACAGTTCGTATTGCTAGTTTGCCGTCTACAGCACATCCATTGTTATCGACTTTGTATAAAGTGCTTCAAGAGAAATATCCCTTAATTAAACTGTCGGTGCGTGAAGGGCAAGGGGTACATTTAGAAAAATGGCTCGAAGATGGCAGCGTCGATTTAGCCATTCTCTATCGGTTTAACCCGACGCCTAAACAGGGCGATGTTTACCTTACCGAAGCCGATACCTATTTGGTCGGCTGCGAAGGAGATGTGCTCACTCAGGCCAATGAAGTCGAATTTAAAGAAGTCAGTGAGTTACCGCTGGTCACCTTTTGCAGGCCAAGTAACTGGCGCAATTTTTTAGACCACATGGCTTATGAAAATGGGGTAGAGCTGAATATTGTATTTGAAGCTGACTCGATTAGTTTACAAACCCATTTGGTTTCAGAGTCTCGCATGTACACCATGCTGGGGCCGCAAGCATTAAAAAAGGCCAGTCAATACACCTCAATTCAAGCTGCAAAAATTATTAATCCCGCGCTCAAGCGTTATATTTCTTTGTCTATTTCTAAACATGGCTATTTAACGCCTGCATGTAAGGCGGTGATGGAAGAAATTAGAAATCTTGCCGATTTGCTTTGAGAGAAGTGCCTCAAAGCGAGCGAGCAATTAATTCAATTTATTAAACAGTGATTTCAGTTTTACTTGAATTATTGCTTGACTTGTTTAAATGATAATTATTATCATTTGTGGGTTCCTTGTTTTGAGTCCAATTGCTGTGAACAAAACTTCTCTGCTTGTAGATCAGTTATATAGAAGTCACCAAAGCTGGCTTCACCAATGGTTGAGACAAAAATTAGGTAATACTGATCAGGCCGCAGATCTGGTTCAGGACACATTTATTAAACTGCTACAAACGCGTGATGAACTATTCGGAATTAAGGAACCGCGTGCCTATTTAACCTCGATTGCTAAAAATCTGCTCATTGACCAAGTGCGCCGTAAACGCATTGAACAAGCTTATTTAGATGGCTTGAGTCAAATGGAATATATGCTTGATGCAGTGGCGTCACCCGAAGACCAAATGCAAATTATTCAAGCAATTAACCAACTTTGCAAAGCACTCGAAGGGGTTTCTGAAAAAGCACAGCAAGCTTTTATTTTGCATTACCTTGAAGGCTATACCCATAAAGAAATTGCCGAGCGTTTAAATGTGTCGACCAAAATGATTCAAAAATATTTGGCGAGCTGTTTAATTCAGTGCTACCAAAACCGACAAGACATGGACGCTTGCATTTAAATGGCCATGGATAAAAGCAAATATCACCAGTTGGTTGAAGAAGCTGCACATTGGATTGTTCAACTGAGTTCGGATGATGAAAGCTCACGGAAAACCGCCAAACAAAAATTTGAAGAGTGGAAAAAAACCAGTGAGCAACACCGCCAAGTGGCTGCCGACATTGAACAGTGCATTGGTTCAATTCAAAAACTTTCTCAAACCAGCGGACATAAAAAAGTCACTAAAGTTGCTCTTAAAGCTGGCCTAAACTCAGGCAAAGCCTATAAACATTTACGTGCAGGAACAGCTTTTGCCGTTGTGTTTGTTGCCATGAGTGGGGCGTTATTTTATTTAACTGACACCACAGTGGCCTATGTGACTGCTGACATTCAAGGGCAATCGGGGCAGTGGACTACGCAAACCTTACCAGATGGTTCACGTTTAATTTTGCGTGGGAAAAGTGCGGTCAATCTTGATTTTAAAACCAACCAGCGAGTGGTTGAGTTGGTGCAAGGTCAAATTTATGTTGATGTTGCCAAAGATAAGACTAGACCGTTTTTGGTCAAAACCAGTCATGGGCAAATTCAGGCACTCGGCACAGCTTTTAGCGTCAGTTATGACCCTTCGGCAACCGAACTCAAAATGTTGCACTCAAAGGTAAAAGTAGAAGCCACACAGGTTAAAACCACCCAATTGCATGCGACTCGTCAGGCCATTGTTGAAGCAGGGCAAGCCATTAAAATGGACCAAAATGGCGTACAAAAATTGCCTGAACTGAATGTTTATAACGAACAACAAAAATGGCAAAAGCATCAGCTTATGGTAGAAAACCTGCCGCTGAATCAGGTGCTACAAGAGCTAGACCGCAACTACAAAGGCAAAATTATTTTTAATGATGCGGCGCTGCAACATGTGCGGGTCAATGCGGTGTTGCCTTTAGACCAAACCACAGAGTCGCTTAAGCTTTTGGCTACGGTTTTTCCTGACCTGAAAATTAAGCAAATCACGCCGTTTGTGGTTATGGTTTCTTTAAAATAATAAAAAATTAAATTTATTTTCGATTTTAGGTTCCACTTTTTTGAAAGTCGTTCGTCATAGTAAGTAGAAGCAATAAATATGGATCATTTTAATTTGTTGTATTGAATGATTCTTATTACGATTTACTGGGGCGGGCAAATGAAAAAAGCGGGAACGGGGCAAAAGCGGAATCGATCGATTTTTCGATTCTCAACACTGGCGTTTGCTATACATGCTGTGTCGATGGGCGGGCTTGTTACGCTGCCTATGCAGCAGGCTTATGCACAAACAGCCGGGGTTAAAAGCTATAACATTCCAGCCGGCCGTCTTGCTAACGTACTGAATCAGTTTGCTGAACAATCGGGTACTTCAGTTGCAATGGATGCCCAGCAACTTCAAGGGCTTCATAGCCTAGGCTTAAAAGGTAACTTTGCCGTCGAGCAAGGTTTTGAGCAGCTTTTAAAAGCAACCGAATTTAATGCTGTAAAAGTTGGGCAGGGCTACACACTCAGCAAAAAAACTACGCCTCGGGTCACTCCCGCTAAGGTTCAGGCCACTAGCCTGCCGCCAAGTAGTGCCGTAATTGAAGAAGATGCATCGGTACGACTCACGCCAATTGTGGTATATGGCAAAGAAGACCGTGACACAGAAGGCTATAACAAAGTTTATGACGCAAACCGCTCTTCGGTCTATGCGGGCAAAGACTATGTTGAGCGATTTAAAGGAACCAACCCAGCCGATGTTTTACAAGGTATGGTGGGTGTCTATAGCGGCGATGCCCGTAATAGTGGCGCACTCGACCCAAGTGTACGAGGGGTGCAGGGTGTTGGTCGTGTGCCTTTAACTATTGATGGAACTGAACAGTCGATTGCCGTGTGGCGTGGCTACAACGGGGTAAACAACCGAAACTATATCGACCCCAACCTCATTGCGGGCATTGAAGTCATTAAAGGCCCATCTTTAGAGCGCAATACAACGACTTCTGTTGGCGGCGCTGTAGTCGTTAAAACGCTAGAGGCCGATGATATTGTTCGTCCGGGTAAGTCTTTCGGTGCTGAGTTAAAAGTAGAAGGCTCAACCAACTCAATTGATCCGTCTTTGCCGGACATGAGTAAAGTAGGCCAAAACTACGATAACACCACGCCTTGGATCGACATGAACGGGTCAAAATATGACCCCGATATTTATAAAAAGAACCGTACCAGAAGTGATAACTCTCATTTTTCGGGCGATGACTTAGCGGGCCGACTGGCAATTGCCACCAAGCAAGACAAATTCGATTTACTGGCAGTTTATGCAGTACGTGAGCGCGGCAATTATTTTTCGGGGACACATGGCGCGGGCTACTATAAACGAGCGACGCCAGACAGTAGCCTCGATTTTATTCCTTACTTTGCCTATGCCTATCAACCGGGAGATGAAGTTCCCAACACTTCAAGTCATATGAAGTCGTGGTTGTTAAAAGGGACCTATCGCCCAACAGATGATCAGACCCTTAAACTGACTTACCGAGATACCAAAAATATTTTTGGTGAAATTATGCCGTCTCGAATTGTTTGGGGTATTACGCCTGACTTGGGTGTTCCGCAGTGGCCTTTAAGCAATATCCACTCTAAAGCTTATAGCCTCGAATATAAGTTTAAGCCTGAGAATAATCGTTGGATTGATTTCTATGCCAATATTTGGCAAACCGACACCGAAAGCCAGACATACACACGTGGTGGATGGCCAACCACAATCGATTTTAGAGATAACACCATTATTAATACGGCAATAAGCCATTCTGACAATACCCGTAAAGGCATTACCGTCAGCAATAAAACCCGTTTGTTAGACCAGCTTGATTTGACGCTCGGCGGAAGTTTCTTAAAAGAAAAATTAACGTCTGACGATGTATATGGTGAATTTGGCCCAAGTTATTCGCTCTATCAAGCATTGCCACGGGCAGGACGCCGTGAGGAAAAAACGTTCGACTTTAATTTTAATTATCGACCCGTGTCTTGGTTAAGTTTTGATGCGGGCATGCGTTATCGCTCGTATTGGGCTGTTGATGACTTTTTAAATAAGTCTTTGCAGAGCGAGATTGACCCGAGTTTAAATCCGCTTTTTACCAAAAAAAGTAGGCTTAAAGAATATACCTTTGAATATCAGACCATGCCTGAGAGTTACACCTCGACTCAGCAGCGTTTAATCAATGTTTTAAAACAGCGCTATGCCACAAAAAATCCTGAGTGGGATGGGCAGCTCGACACTGTGCCTGCATCAGAGAGCACATTGTATAACATGATCTGGTCACAGAAAAATACGCTGAGCTGGAAAGCAGATGCGAATGGACAATTGTCGCTTGCCGATAATCCTTTAAATCAGCTCAATGCCTCTGGGCAAAAGTACGTCGTAACTGGCGGGAACTTTATGTCGGTGGTAGACCAAGTTCCGGTTGAGTCGGCCGACAAAGTTAAAGATAGCGGCTGGGCACCGCAGTTAGGTGCCTCAATTCACCTCACGCCAAACAGCAGAATCTATGCACGCTATGCAGAGGAATATCGCTTACCAAGTTTGTTTGAAAGCACTGTCGGTTTTTCTGCCATGTTGCCATATCAAGCAATCAAACCTGAACACGCTTTTAACTACGAAGTGGGTTATGTCTATGACATGCGTGATTGGTTTAGCACAGCACGCAATGCCGACATTAAGCTCGCCTATTACTACAACAAAACCAAAAATGTGATTGAGCGTGATCAAAACCTTATTTTTACCAATATGGATGAGCAAAAGCTATCAGGTCTAGAGTTACAAAGCCGTTTTGATAATGGTGGTTTCTTCACAGACTTGAGCGTGGCCTATAACTTAAAAAATGAAGTGTGTGATACCAATAGCGCCATTAACAAAATGATTTTAGGCGGTACGGTTCAAACCGAGCAGGGCCTTGAGTTCCGCGAACCGTATCAGCGTTGTGTTGATGACGGTTTCCCAAATGGCTACTTGGTGACTATGGCCACTCCTGAACTGAGTTTCCACGGTTTGCTTGGCGCACGCTTTTTTGATGAAAAGTTAGAGCTCGGTGCACGTGCAATATTCTATAAAGCTTATGAAAGCCCGCTACGCAAAAACAATGATGCTAGCGTTAATAAAGGCTATTACCTCAATGTGCCTTTGGCTTGGGATGACACGTGGATTTTTGATGCCTATGCGCGTTATCAGGTTGATGACTACAACACAGTTGAGTTTGTAGGCAGTAATCTTTCTAACCAGTTTTATATCGATCCTTTAACTCGTAGTGCCATGGCCGCACCCGGCCGAACGATGAAAATTAGCTGGACCACCAAATTTTAAACAGAATTTGATTCCCTCTACACATACATAAAAGGGGAGTCAGGTAACGGTAAATAATAAGGTTGAATGATTATTATTTACAAAAAACCGAGTAGGTTTGCAGCTGGGCCTACTCAATAAACTAAAAAATAGCGAAATCGTTATTTTAAATTAAACAATAACTTAGTTTTAAAAAAGATGGAGTAACAACAAATGAAAATCTCTCAATTGTTCTTGGGTCTCGTTGCTTGTTCAACTGCATTTGCTTATGCAGGAATTGATGGTATTTCGAGTAATGAAAGTAACATCAAAATCGGTGCTGCTGCCAATGCAAGTCATCCGGGTGGTGTAGCAGCGGTGTCGGTTCAAGCTGCGGGTGCGCCATATAACGCTTTTACAGGTTTTAGTTCGTTAAAAGGTTTGGCTCAGGCTTTTGCTGCTCAGGGAACGAGTAACACCAATGTAACGGTTGGCAGCAAAACCTTTAATATTTCACATATTCCAGTGTCTGCAATGCCACCTTCACACAGTGCATTAGGTAATTTTAACTTTGGTCAGGTGGGCACACAGGAAGTCTATTTTGGTGAATGGTGGAAAGCGGGCGACACGCCGGCAAGCGCGAGCCATACCGTTTACTACGCGGGTGATAATACCAATACCACTGTTCCAACCGCGGGTACTGCAACTTATACCGTTGCAGGGATTAACGGCTCTGGAAGCAATCTGTTAAGTGGTACGTTCACGGCAAATTATGGCGCGGGTACACTTGAAGGAACACTTACTGGAACTGGTACGGCTGTTTCATCATTAAGCCTAGATGGTGTGGCATTTAACCCGGGTACTGCTGCGTTTGCAGGTTTGGCAACGGCTAACGGTACGGCTGGTATCGACAACTCTGGTGTGGTGCAAGGTCAATTCTTTGGTGCAAATGCTTCGGCTTTAGCGGGTATTGCCCAGTTTGATAACGTGTCTTACAACACTGCATTTGGCGGTGCTAAAAATTAATGAATGCAAAAGGAATCTACACACGTAGGTTCCTTTTGTTTTTTGGGCTTTTGCTTGGTTGCTTCAGGTTTATTGTTTTATGAAACGAACGCTTTTGTGCTGTCTGACATTGTTGAGTTGTCCATTTTTATATGCCGACGAAGACACACAGCTTCGTCTTAATCAAAGCTTGGACCAAACGCTTTTACAAGAACAGCGACAGTTTCACGAACAGGGAACCATTCGTAGTACCGAGCAATTACCTAAACTTCAAATTAATGGACAAGAATATAGTGTTGAGCAAAATCCGAATGATCTTGCCAAGGCGTTATATTTGGCAGTCATGCAAAAACAGTGGCTCAAAGCCACGGTTTATTTAGAACATTATAAAAAATATGTTGGCTACGATCGGGCTTTAACCGACTTTGCCGAAGGGGCAGTTGCACGTTCTCAGGGTCAACTGAAATTGGCTGAACAAAAATTTCAAAGCAGCCTAAAACAACAACCTCATAATTTAATTTGTGAACTTGAGTTAGCGCGCGTGCTGTTTGAACAACAGAAGAATAAGGAAGCAGAACGCCTTTTTATTTCCATTCAAGACCAACTTAAACAAAGTGATCCTGCGGTAATTCCGTCTGGAGTTTTAACAACAGTAAATACTTTTGTTCAGGCACTAAAAAAGCGAGACTCTTGGCAAGGCTCGGTTTCAGCGGGTTACACCTATGTCAGTAATTTAAATAGTTCGTCTGAACAGAGCAAAACATGGACGCTTTATGGCAAAGATAGTAAAGGTAATATTATCCCAATTGAGCAAGTTACTCGTGGGACGCCTAAAGCTGAGTCGGCAACGGGTTTAGATTATGAAGCCAGTCTTATAAAACGCTATGCGATTAAGGGGCATCATGGCGTGGCTTTACGTGCGCTGGCGTTTGGACAATCCTATAACGACCACGCGGCATTTAATGAATCTACCATCAACATTAATACAGGCTACAGCTACTTTGACTTAAAAAATCAAATTGGGGTGAGTCCGCTATTTGAACATAAACGTTATGGCAATGATGGTCTTTACAATGCATGGGGGGCGCGTGCCGAATGGATGCATTTTATCTCGGCAGATAAAGCTTTCAAGCTTGAGGCTGAGAGTAAAGATTTAAATTATCAGAAATATAAAACCCTAGATGGGGTAGAAAGCTCAGCTTTTGCTACTTTCTGGAAGATTTTTCCAGACCAGTGGACTTTTTTTGGTGGTCTAGATGTGCTCGACCATTCGACCCAAGAAAAATACATGGCTGCCTACCAACAGCAAGGTGTGCGATTGGGCTTAAGCAAATCTTGGAGTACAGGATTTAATACCACTTTGCTGAGTTCTTATCGTTGGCGTGTGTTTGATAAATACGCAGAAACTTTCTTAGCTCGTCGTCATGATTTCGAACAGAACTATACCTTTGTTGTGCAAATGCCGCGCTTTGATTTTTATGGCATGACACCCAATTTAACCTATCGCTATAACCATAATAAAAGCAATGTCGATTGGCTGTATTCCTACGATAAACACAACATTAGCTTCAAGCTTGAGCATCGTTTTTAGGGAATAAGCCATGAAATCAAAATCATTATTCCCTACCCATAAGCCGATTGTTATGTTGCCTTTACCACAAGGGCCGAAGCATTTTTATAAGTTTTTAATCGTAGTGGTGGTGATTGGACTGCATGTGTTTGCTGTCTGGATGCTGAGTCATTTAATTGAACCTTATACTTTTAAGGCAACACCCAAAGTAGATGCATTAAAAGTAAGTTTTGTATCATTGGCACCTGCTAAAAAGCCATCGGTTGAAAAGACTGAAAGCCAACCTAAAAATAGTGTAACACCTCAATCTACTTTAAACAGTTCGGTATCTCATGCGCCCGATCAGCCAAAATACTCGCCTACAAATGTTCAAACATTAGCGTCAAAAACTGCTTCTAAAGAAGTTGTGCAAAATAATTTAAATGACAAACAGCAAGCACAACCAAAAACGACTTTAAATAATTCAACTTCACTCCAACCAGCGCAGCGTACAGAAATGCTGGTGACTCATACCGATAAAAAACTGAGTTCGACAGACTTTGAACAAACGCAAACTGAGCAGTTGACACAAAACGCCAATAGTGAAATTAAAAGTGGTGGGGTCAAAACACCCGCAATGCAGCAAGAATATTCCAAAGCCCCTAGCACTCAAGTTGAACACGATGACGTTGTTCAGGTGAGTAGCGTGGATGTGCTGAGTTTTGGCGGGCTTGACTATGATGACCGTGAGTTAAAACAACAAAATCGTTTGGTTGAGCTTCGGATTCGCATTAATGAAAAAGGGCAGCCCATCAACATTCAATTACGTCAAAGTTCGGGTATTCAAAGCCTTGATGAACGGGTCATACAAGCTGCACGTAAATCCAGATTTAAACCCCACAAAATTAACGGTCGAGCCGTGACCATTGTTGTGGATTTTCCAGTCCAACTCAAACTCAATCGGGGCCGTTAACCGATGAGTAATATCCATTTTGTAGGAGAAAGATGATGAATTCATCTACAGAACAAATCATTAGCAACAGTTTGTCTTTACGTTTGAAACAAGAAACTGCTGCTGAACACGAACGTATGCATCAATTAATGTCAGAGGCAAAGGTGTTTTCAAGTAAAGAAAAATACGCGCAATTTACTTTGTCTCAATATTACTTTCAGCTTGAAATTGAACATCTTTTTGAGAAAGAAGGGGTAGCAGGCCTGATTCCAGACTTAGACATTCGTGGCCGCTCAAAACAAGCACTTGCCGATTTAAATGATTTAGGGATTCAACCCAACGGGCAGCAATTACAAAGTGAAAACGTACAACTACCCGAAGCTTTAGGCTGGATTTATGTGTCTGAAGGTTCAACCTTAGGAGCTGCATTTTTATTTAAAGAAGCTCAAAAGCATTTGGGTTTTTCTGAAACGTTTGCTGCACGTAATTTAGCGGCCTATCCCGAAGGGCGCGCGAAAGTCTGGAAACGTTTTGTACAAGTACTGGATGAAACAGGCTTTGACCAAACCCAGCAAGACCGAGTCGTTCAAGGAGCTTTAGATGCCTTTGGATATTTTGGTCAAGCGCTTGATCAGCTTGATGAATTGAAATAGTAAAAAGTGGATAAAGGGAATACCCGATATGGATAAACTTAATCAAGTCAATGTCATGGTAAAACATGAGCAGTCGTTAGCACCTGCTCAACCAGTCAGTAAACTTGCCCGTTCTATGTGGGTGCGTTGGGTGTTTATTGGTTTGGCTTGGTTGTGTATTGCGCTTGGCATATTGGGTATTTTTATTCCGGGTTTACCCACTGTCGACTTTATGATTTTGGCGGTTTTCTTTGCCGCTCGAGGCTCTGAAAAACTTCATCAATGGTTTCGAAATCATCGCTATATCGGCCCACTCATTCGTGAGTGGCAAGAACATCGGCGTATTCCCAAAAAGGCAAAATACATCTCGACCTTAAGTATGAGTTTAGCTGCGGGATTGATGATTTGGACCATTCCTCACCCGTGGTTTGTCTATCCTGCAATTTTATGTATGGCTGGGGTAGTGGCGTGGATGTGGCTTAAAAAATAAAATTATGACTGGCATTTTTGCATGGTACGCATCATAGATTTTACAAAATCACGCGGCACTTCTGGGCTTTGTAGACTTAACTTTCCAAGCTTATGCATGAGTTTTGGAGAATATTGGCGCTCTAAACGGTGATAAATACACAGACAGGTCGCGCGACTATGTCCAGCGGCTACGCATTTTGAGTAAAAGTCACGGTGTGCATTACTTTTATAGCCGGCAGAGGCAATCGATACAAATAACAATCCACCCAAAAAAACTGAAAAATTATAAAGAGACATATTCCTTCTCGTCGTTGTTGTTTTCTTTATCAATCACTCAGCACAACAGCCGTTTGTGCAAAATATTGGCGAAACTTGCGGCTTCATCATAGTTAGAACAGTTTTAGAGGTCAAATTGATTTGCGGATGAGAAGCGTTTAATGTTTTAAAAATAAACAAATTTTATTGTTGCTGTTTTGAAGACAGTGTTGCGACATTAAACACTCTATGTTTTTACATACTTTTTTGTTTTGATAAATGCTTTAGCTTTGAATTGTTTTTAAATACTTAAAACATCTTCGTACTGAATTTAATGACTTTAAAAGAACAGGATGCTGCTTATGCCAGAGACTTCAATTCAACAAGAAACACAAAGTACGTGGGTAATATGTCGAGATCCTGTTTTATTGACTATGGTGGGCGGGGCAATTGATACCATTGGCTTTATCGCGTTATTTGGTTTTTTTACTGCTCATGTGACGGGCAACTTGGTATTGGCCGGGGCTGCGTTGGTGAAGGGTGGTGCCGGTTTATGGATTAAACTTGCGGCTATTCCATTGTTTATTGTGACGGTGGTTATTACCAAACTTTTAATTGACCGTAGTCAGACCAAACACAAAACGCTGTCTTATTTATTTTTATTTGAAGCTATTTTTCTCTTTGCTTTTATGGCTGCTGGGCTTTACTTTGAGCCATTTAAAAATGCCGATTCGATTACGGTTGCAATCACAGGTGGCCTCGGTTTAATTGCTTTGGCGATTCGTAATACATCAAGCAAAACCCTCATTAAAAATATTAGTCCAAGCACCATGATGACAGGCAACACCACCCAGCTTGGGATTGATATTGCCAACTTGCTTAAAAATAATAATGCCGCCAATCGGGCAAGTTTGCTTAAAAGTGCCAGTATTGTCATTGGCTTTGTGATTGGTGCTTTGATGGGGGCGGTACTCTATGTCTATTTTGACTTTTGGAGCGTAGCGCCGTTTATTTTACCCATACTCTATTTTTCTTATTTGGCTTCCCAGCAGAAGTTTAAACAAGCTTAATAAAATAGACGGTCAATTTTATTTTCTAAATAAAGTCTAATCCAAGCTGAGCCGAAATTGTTCAGGCACAGCTTTACAGGCATAATGATGGGTGGGGAAATACATTCGATAAAGGAATGCACAATGACAAAATCCGGCCATTATTTAGTGCTTACAATAATGGGACTGCTGAGCGGTTGTCAGGTCATTCATTTAAAAGAAAGTAACTTAAGCAGTGCTTTAAAAAGTAAAAATGAAAGCATTTTGACCGATAATACTCTAAGTCATCAGACCCAAAACTTACTGTATTTGGTCAAAGAAGATGAAAAAACTTGCCTACAAAATTTTGATGATTGTTTAAATAAGGTTCAGAGCCTGTCCGAAAATAGCAGCAGAGAAGAACGCTATGCTGCGCTGAGTGAAATTTATTTGGCAAAAGCTTTAGATGTTGGGCGTAGTAGCCAGTGTAATGTCACTCTTAAAAGTAACAGTTGTGTTGAGCAAGAGCTGGCGTTGTTTGATAAAAGCTTGCGCTATAGCTATGTCTATTTGTTTGATTCTGAAGAGTCACCTTTTGATCGGGTATTTGACCATCGCCAAAATCAGGTACGTATTTTTTATAACGTCGCCTTGTCGAAGCTCATGACCACGTATTTTAATCATTTAAATACGCTTCATTTCCCACCTATACTAAAAGCAGATGGGCATGAGTACCACGTTAACTTTGATCATGCTGTAGATGTACAATACATTGAAGTTGATACCTTTCGCTCTAGCTATAACATGAACTTTTCAGGGTTTAATACCGTCAACCGTAAGGATGGTTTAGGTGCGGAGTTTATTGTGGGACGTAAGGAGCATGATGTAAATCATGGTTTTATTTTAGATCCCGATGCTTTTTATGCTTACCAGAGTAATCCCAACATTCATTTACCACGTTTCTTTCCAGTCACGGCTATTGCTTACCCAAAACAAAAGGCCACAGCCGATCAGGTCATTGATGGGGCAGAGTTAGAAATTGCCATGTTTGACCCATACCGACAGGACCGTGTAAAAGTTGAAGGTGTGGACTATCCACTTACTGCAAACTATTCGGCGCCTTATGGGCTATGGTTATCGAAATATAATTTAGGTGCAGCAGGCTATTGGTCTTTAATTAATAAAGAAGCCAATTTGATTATGCCGCATTTATATATGCTGGAACCTTTTAACCCCAATAAAAAAATTATTGTGTTTATTCATGGCTTGGCAAGCAGCCCAGAGGCATGGGTGAGCCTAACAAATGACATTATGGGTGATGCCGAATTAAGACAAAACTACCAAGTTTGGCAGGTGTTTTATTCAACCAATATGCCGATTTTTGAAAGTCGTTTCCAGATTTATTCTTTGCTGAATCAGGCTTTTCAAAACGTTGCCAAAGACAGCTACGCTGCACATGATGCCGTATTGGTTGGGCATAGTATGGGCGGAGTGATTAGCCGCTTACTAGTAAGCGATGCAGACGTTTCTGATTTAGCCATGCAAAAAATGAATGAAGCACAGCTAAAGCGTTTAAAAGAAAATCCTGTTATTCGAGAACGTTTTCAGTTCAAAGATTTGCCCTATTTTAAGCGGGTTGTTTTTGTTTCGGCGCCGCATCATGGTACTGACTATGCTGACCGATGGTTTACCCAAATTGCTCGCCGTATTATTCGCTTACCTGCCGACTTTTTTATTGCCGTTGAAATGAGAGATGAGAAAAATACCAAACTCAGAAAAGGCTTAATTGAAAATGGAGCGAGTAATTTAAGTCGTTCTTCTAACTTTATGCAGTTGACCCAAGCCATTCAACCCTCGTCCAACGTGGTCTATCACTCAATTATGGGCAACATAAATGGTACGACAGATAAGTCAAAAATGAGCGATGGGATTGTGCCGTATCAAAGTTCACATTTGGGTGGGGAGCAGTCGGAGCTGATTATTAAAGGTGGGCATTCGATTCAAACTAGCCCTGAGGCAATTTTAGAATTACGCCGTATTTTACGATTGCATTTAAAGCAGTCGCCGCCTTCAAAATAGTTTTTTTGTTTTTAGAAAACCACTGCTGAAATAGCTCAACAGTGGTTGAAATGATTAATTAAGCTGATTTTGTTTGAGCGATTTTTTATGCTCAAAGTAGCTGATTGAAAAAATAACCAAGCCAACCAAATACAACACGCCAGACAACAGCAGTAAGTCTAAGCCTGCTGCATATAGCAACCAAAGTGCATAGATTGAAGCGACACTTGCAATGGCAATATGCGGCGTGCGTTTGTGGCGAATAGATTCTTTAAGATAAAACGCCGATACCAGAAAATAAGGCAGCAAAATCATCACCGATGAAATCAATAAAAGCTGGGTGTAATTTTTGTTGAAAAAATACACGGCAATCAGAGAACCTTGCACCACAATAGTGGTCAGCCATAGTGATGAAATTGGCACATTATTTTGGTTATTCTTTAAAAATAGTTTCGGGAAAGCACCATTTTTTGCAGCTAAATATGGAATTTCGGTCGCAAATAACGTCCAGCTTAAATAAGACGATGAAACTGAAATAATCAAGCCGATAGTAATAATGATGGTACCCGGTAGACCGATGAGTTGCTGCAAAATGGTCGCCATAGATGGGTTATGCATGCCTGCAAGCACTTCACGGCTCACTACACCATAAGCCAATACTGTGACCATCACGTAAAAACTTAATGCCAGCAACACACCTAAAATGGTCGCTTTGCCAATGTCATGACGGTTTTTTGCACGTGATGATAAAACCACCGCACCTTCAATACCGGTAAATACCCAAAGGGTAATGAGCATTAGGTCTTTTACTTGCTGCCAAAGGGGAACTTTTAAAGAGAAGTCATTTAAGTTGAGTTTGAACAAATCAAACTTAAAGGCAATAAAAGTAAAGAAGATAAAGACCACCATTGGAATAATTTTGGCAATGGTTGCCAGTAAATTCACAATCGCAGCTTCCTTAATACCTCGGCTTACTAACCAGTGCACCAGCCATACAAAAATGCTTGAACCAATCAGTGAGTAAAGTGTATTACCTTCACCAAAAATAACGTGGTCTTTGCTGTCGGTAAACATGCCGACGCCTGAAAAGGCAATCACCACATAACCAACAATACCAATGGTAGTACACAACCAATAGCCCCACGCCGAGCAAAACCCGATGAGGTCTCCAAAGCCTTCGCGTGCATAGTTATAAATACCGCCGTCAAGGTCTGGTCGTTGACGGGTTAAATGCAACAATGAGAGAGCCAAGAAAATAATGCCGACTCCGGTAATGAGCCATGCAACAAGAAGGGCAGAGCCGTTGGCAACTTGAGCCATATTTTGGGGGAGGCTAAATACGCCTGACCCCACCATAGAACTAAATACCAGCGCTGTAAGAGACAATAATCCGATTTTGGCAGCAGACATGGTATTTATTCTTTAAAAAATTGAGAAAGTTCAGCAATGTGTTCTGGTCCAATACCACAGCAACCGCCCACTAAACTTGCACCTGCTTGCTGCCATTGCTTAGCAAAACCTAAATAAGCTCGAGCATCTAAGTCTTTACGAATTTCATCAAGTCCATCGTTAGCAGTAGCGCTTTCATCTTGCGGTGGGAAAGCGTTGGCATAAGCACCAATTTGCACAGACTCAGGTATAAGCCCTTTAATTTCATTAATCGCTTGCAAGATCACTTCAGGTTGGCAGCAGTTAAACAATACTGCTTTGGCATTTGACTGCTTTATAAAGTCAGCTACTTGTTGCATATTTTCGCCAGAACGAAGTAAAGCTTGTTCTTGTTTGATTTCATCTTGCAGCGTAAATGACACCCAATAGTCTTTACCATCTTGTGGTAATAACGCATGGACTGTTTCAACTTCTTTTAAGCACGATTGAGTTTCAGCGAGCCAGAAATCTACTTCTGGTGTCAATGTGTTAATAATTGGCTCAGCAAGGTTTTTAGCCTGTTCCGGTTGGAACAAGTCGGCACGGTAAGAACCAAATAAAGGCGGTAAGCAGCCTGCGATTTTGACATTTTTGCCGCTTTCTTTAACTGCATTTTTTGCTTGTTCAATCGCAACTTTAATTAAACGCACGCCGTCAGTTTCAAAACGTTCTTGACCAATATGAAATGGCACAACCGCATAGTTATTGGTTGTAATGACTTCTGCACCAGCGTTGATAAAGTCGAGGTGGACCTCTTTTACTGTTTCAGGTGCTTCAATGAGTGCAAGCGCAGACCACTCTGGTTGACGAAACGGAGCACCACGGCGAGCCAATTCACGGCCTAAACCGCCATCTAAAATTTTCATAAATTACAACGTAAAGGGAGAAAAATAATTCAGCTAATCTAGCGTGTAGATGAATGCTATTCAATCGCTAATATGCTCGATATATTTCTAAATAAATTAGATTGTTATGAATATTTTTTCTTAAAAGGAATTCTGTAAATGCTGTTCAGTTTTACTGATGAACTTCATGTGAAAAAGAAAATACATTTTCATGAAGTATACAGACTAAAAGTAGTCTTATAGCGCGCCGTATTGCTGCCAGCTTTCACCAGTATGCTGTGTTTGATAATACGCTTTAAGTTGTTCAAGCTGCGTAAAATGTACGCCTGACCAAATCAATAAACTAATTAATATGAGTACTTTAGATAAACTACGAACTTTACTTACTTGAGTAAAAGCCAACACAACAAAAAATAAGGCAGGTAAAAATATAAAGAACTGGATAGGGGAGAAAAATAGGTGAGCCGTGCTGAAATATAACGCGACTGCGCTCATGAGCACACTTAAAACAGCACATAGTTTTTGATATTTACCGAGCTTAAAAGAATAGGCAGTAATGACAAATAACAAGGCTGAGCTGACATAAATGGCTGTACCACCAATCATCCACATATAAAATCCGCTTAACAAAAGATAAGCCAGTAGCAAAACAAGCACGAGCTTAAAACAAAACGGTAAGAGGCGAGGTGATGATTTTAAAGGCGTCATGGCAAGTCTAAATATCTCAACAGAAGTCTTAAAAAACAAAAGGACGAATCGAAATTCATCCTTTTGATATTTTACTTATACACCATCAAACTTAGTTTGCTTTTGCAACAGGGGTAGCAGCAGTTTCATCGTTTGCAGCTTTGAACGGAGATGTATAGTTCAAGCCAAGTGTAGAGCTTGTGTACTGACGAACTTTGTCGAGTAACACAGGGTCTTTGCTTAAGTCTTGTTTATAAGAAACCACAATTTCATGAAGCTTCTGGTTCCACTTACCTTCAGTTTGCTGAGGGAAAGCTTTTTCAAGCAAGTTAAGCATGATGTATGGAGAAGTCGAAGCACCTGGAGACGCACCTAACAATGCAGTTACAGCACCATCTTTAGACGCAAAGATTTCTGTACCGAATTGAAGTGTTGCAGGTTTACCCGGTTCTTTTTTGATGATCTGAACACGTTGACCACCTTGGCTTAAACGCCAGTCTTCAGCTTTCGCATCTGGGTAGTATTTACGAAGTTCATTGAGACGGTCTTCATCTGACATCATCACTTGGCTCACCAAGTATTTAACAAGATCAAGGTTTTCCAAGCCAACAGTGGTCATTGGTAAAACATTGCTTTTGTTGGTTGATGCAAGTAAGTCAAGTTGAGAACCATTTTTTAGGAACTTGTTTGAATACGTTGCAAATGGTCCAAACAATACATATTTTTTACCGTCGATATAACGTGTATCAATATGTGGTACAGACATTGGAGGGGCACCAAGTTCCGCACGACCATATACTTTCGCTGTGTGCTGAGCAGTAATTGCTGGGTTGTCAGTAATTAAGAACTCACCACCTACAGGGAAGCCAGCATATTGTTTCGCTTCTGGTAAACCAGTAAGTTGCAATAATTTAACCGCTGCACCACCTGCACCGATAAATACAAAACGTGTTTTAACGTGATCTGTTTTACCGGTTTTCAAATCTTTGAAAGACACCGTCCAAGTTTTGTCATCATTTTGGCTGATGCCAGTCACTTCAGTTGAAGTCTGTAATTTGAAGTTAGGGTTTTGGTTTAAGTGATTCACTAATTGTTTAGTGATTGAACCATAGTTCACGTCAGAACCAACTTCCATACGAGTCGCTGCAACTTTTTGAGTTGGATCACGATCGGTCATGACTAAAGGCGCCCATTGTTTAATCACAGCTGGGTCTTCAGTAAATTTCATGCCTTTGAAAAGCGGGCTTTGAATCATGGCAGCATAACGTTTTTCTAAGAATTTAACGTTATCGCCCCAAACGAAAGCAATGTGTGGAACTGGGTTAATGAATGTTTTTGGTTCAGCTAAAACGCCTTGTTTTACCTGATATGACCAGAACTGTTTAGCAACTTCAAACTGAGAAGCAACTTTTTCAGCTTTGGCAATTTCCATCTTACCGTTTTTCTCTTCGGTATAGTTCATTTCCATAAAGCCAGAGTGGCCTGTTCCGGCATTGTTAAAGCCGTTTGAGCTTTCTTGAGCAACTTGATCAAGACGCTCAAACATACGAATTTGCCAATTCGGTTCAAGCTCAGTGAAATAAGTACCGAGAGTGGCACTCATGATACCGCCGCCAACAAGAACAGCATCAACAACTGGCTCATCTTTTGCAGTTTGTACTTGTTTTGACGCAATCGGTCTAAACAAGAAAACAATACCCGCAATTAAAATAAGAATGATTAATACCAGAAGGTATTTCAAAAACTTTTTCATGTAAGGGGGACCTTAAAATAAGTTATTTGAGTCACTTAAGGTGTGAGGAAACCTAGACAGCGTATCCAGACAAAACGGATATAAATGCGAAAGTAAAATTCTCCAAAACAGAGAACTTTGAAAAAAGAAAAATTACTTGGGATTATCGCAAACACTCTATATTTTAGACTAATTTTGCATTGACAATACAATTTTTATAATAAATGGGTTCTATTAAAATCATAAATATGATTTATATTTGATCAAATTAAACTTTTATAAGATTATTTTTAGTTTTAATTTAATTGTAAGTGGTTGAAAATAAATTTGGTTAAACTTAAGCCATTTGAAGGATATGCTTCGATAAAAATAGGTGAATTTTTAATTTATGACCTATTGATGTAATTAATATCCTTGCATGACCTTATTTTTCTGTCATACATACTTCTTATTAATATGAGTGCTATAAATAATAAATTAAGGGCATATTCCTGCATAAGAAATATGCCCTTTAAGATTTTATGATGCTACATAGAATGGTGCAGTCGAACGTGGTAACGCTTGGCGTCCACGAATTTGGTCTGCAATTTTCTCGGCAATCATAATGGTGGTTGCATTTAAGTTACCGGTAATAATCAGCGGCATAATTGAGGCATCAACTACACGCAAACCATTCATACCGTGTACACGGCCTTGACCATCTACAACAGCCATTTCGTCTTCGCCCATCTTACAGCTACAAGATGGGTGGTAAGCTGTTTCTGCATGGTTACGAACAAAGTCATCAAGCTCTGCATCTGTCTGCAAATGTTTGCCTGGACTAATTTCATCACCACGATATGGGTCAAGCGCAGGTTGATGCATGATTTCACGCGTAATACGGATTGCATCACGGAACTCACGCCAGTCTTGTTCAGTCGACATGTAGTTAAACAAGATACTTGGATGCGCAAACGGGTCTTTCGATTTAAGTTTGATACGACCGCGTGAAGGCGAACGCATTGAACCCACGTGTGCTTGGAAGCCATGTTCTTTTACTGCATTACTACCGTTGTAGTTAATAGCTACTGGCAAGAAGTGGTATTGAATGTTTGGCCACTTAAACTCATCCGAGCTACGGATAAATCCACCCGCTTCAAACTGGTTACTTGCACCAATACCTGTACCATTGAATAACCATTCGGCACCAATGGCAGGTTGGTTATACCATTTTAAAGCAGGGTATAAAGAAACGGGTTGCTTACATTTATACTGTAAGTACATTTCCAAGTGATCTTGCAAGTTTTCACCCACGCCCGGCAAATCATGAACCACATCAATGTCCATTGATTTTAAGAAGGTACTTTGACCTACACCTGAACGCTGTAAAATTTGCGGTGACGCAATTGCGCCTGCACAAAGTAATACTTCACGTTTAACCAAGGCACGTTGCAAGTTGTTTTGATCAGCACCAATAATATATTCAACACCAATTGCTTGCTTTTGATTAAACAAGATTTTGTTGGTCGTCGCATGAGTTAAAATAGTCAGGTTTGGACGACCTTTTGCCATATCCAAATAACCACGTGCGGTACTTGAACGACGGCCTTTAGGCGTAACGGTACGGTCCATTGGACCAAAACCTTCTTGCTGATAACCATTTAAGTCGTCAGTACGTGGATAACCTGCCTGTACACCTGCTTCAACCATGGCATGGAAAAGCACGTTGTTACCATTTTTTGGTGTAGCCACTGATACAGGACCGCTATCACCATGATAGTCGTTGCCACCAATGTCACGAGTCTCGGCTTTTTTGTAGTAAGGCAAACAATCGGCATAAGTCCAGTTTTCAAGGCCTTTATGGGTTGCCCATTGTTCTAAATCCATTGCGTTACCGCGGATATAGCACATACCATTAATTAAAGATGAGCCACCTAAACCTTTACCACGACCACACTCCATACGACGGTTGTTCATGTGTGGCTCTGGGTCAGTTAAATAAGCCCAGTTATAGCGACGACCTTGAAGAGGGTAGGCCAAAGCTGCCGGCATTTGTGTACGGAAATCCAAGCGATAATCTGGTCCACCTGCTTCTAGCAGTAAAACGGTGGTATCTTTGTCTTCAGTAAGACGCGCAGCGAGTACATTTCCGGCAGATCCTGCGCCAATAATAATGTAATCATATTCTTTAATATTCATAACTATCCTTTTTTTACTAACAGTTTGCCTGAGCAATCTATAAAGACTGCTCGGCATATGTGATTTAGGTTGAAGGTTTTAGAGCGATTGAGGCATTAAAAAATGCTTTGATAATCGCCAAGTTCAACTTGAATAGATTTGATACGGGTATAGTGCCCAAGCGTGGTTAAGCCATTTTCGCGGCCCACACCAGATTGCTTGTAGCCACCGACTGGCATTTCGGCAGGTGATTCACCCCAAGTGTTAATCCAGCAAATACCAGCTTCAATTTGGTGAATAATGCGATGAGCGCGGCTAATATCTTGAGTGACCACACCGGCAGCTAGACCAAAGGTCGTGTCGTTGGCACGTTGAATCACTTCTTCTTCGGTTTCATAGCTTAAGATGCTCATGACAGGTCCAAAAATTTCTTCTTGAACAATCGCCATCTGGTCAGTGCAGTCGCTAAATACAGTCGGTAGTACATAAGCGCCTTTGGCAAGCTCGCCTTCGGTCGCACGACCACCACCGATTAACACTTTAGCGCCTTGTTGTTTGCCTGACTCAATGAAAGACAACACTTTTTCCATATGAGGGAAGCTAGTGAGCGGACCGAAGTTTGTGTCTTCAGCCATTGGATCACCAATACGAATACGTTTTACACGCTCTACAACCGCTTTTTCAAAGTCAGCTAAACGTGATTTTGGAACAAATACGCGCGTACCGTTGGTACATACTTGACCTGAGCTAAAGAAGTTCGCCATAACCGCAATGTCTGCGGCACGGTTAAGGTCAGCATCTTCACAAATAATGAGTGGTGACTTCCCACCAAGCTCCATAGTCACTTCTTTTAGTGTAGAGCCAGCAGCGCTTGCCATCACTTTTTTGCCAGTTTCTACGCCACCCGTGAATGAGATTTTTTCAATCACAGGATGTTCTGTGAGCCATTGACCGATTTCACGACCAGCACCTTGTACCACGTTAAATACGCCGTCTGGTAAACCAGCTTCTGTATAGATTTCTGCAAGTTTTAATGCAGTAAGTGGAGTTGTTTCGCTTGGCTTGAAAATCATGGCATTGCCAGCAGCAAGGGCAGGGGCAGATTTCCATAAAGCGATTTGGATTGGATAGTTCCAGGCACCAATACCTGCAACCACGCCTAAAGGTTCGCGGCGTGTATAAAAGAAACTTGATTCGCGAAGTGGAACTTGTTCGCCCTGAATAGCTGTTGCAAGTCCTGCGTAGTATTCGAGTACATCTGCACCAGTCACAATATCGACGGTAGATGTTTCGCTGTAGGCTTTACCGGTGTCGAGTGTTTCAAGACGGGCAAGCTCATCATTACGTTCACGGAGAATATCGACAGCACGGCGTAAAATACGTGAACGCTCCATAGCGGTCATGGCTGCCCAGATTTTTTGTCCTTGTTGGGCACTTTTTACAGCAGCTTCAATATCTTGTTCAGATGCCTGTTGAAGAGTCGCGATAATTTCGCCGTTGGCAGGGTTAATACTATTAAATGTTTTACCACTGGTTGCTTCAACGTAGCGTCCATGGATATACAATTGATGAACTTGTACATCACTCATTTTGTCTCTCCTGCAAAGGCTTGTTCGCAAATTGCAATTGCGTTTTTACATAATCGTAAGCAATGGAACGGGCCAGTTCGCTGTCAAATTCATTGTGACGGCTTAAACTGCCACGTAGCCATAATCCATCAATCAATGCTGCCAGACCTCTTGCGGCAACACTGGCCTGTTGTTCATCCATTAACTTGAGAAAATAAAACTTCAAGTTGGAATACAGGCGTTGATCATTAATCTTTTGCAAACGGCTCAGGTCCGGTACATGCATGCTTGCAGACCAAAAGTCTAACCAGACCCGCATTGCTTTTTCATTTACCTGACTAATGTCAAAGTTAGAGTCAATAATTGCCTTAATCTGGCTTTCCGGATGCGAATCTGCTTCTGCTCTGTACTGTTCGGTTTTCCGACGCAAAACATTGAGCATTTCTTGCATACAGGTATTTATTAACCCTTGTTTGTCGCCAAAGTAATGGCTGACAATACCGGTCGACAACTCGGCTTTTTTTGCAATTTGTGCAATGGTGGTATTGGATAACCCCACTTCATAAATTACGTCGAGTGCAGCGTTCATAATCTCTTCACGGCGCACATGCTCTGGTTTTACTCTGCGTTTTGTCATGATTGTCCACATCAGCACTTTTACGGGTGCTTTAAATTCAGCATGTTAACTTGCAGAGCATCATAGCACTTTTTTTATCATACTTGTTATTGATTGAACGTTCAATCAATAACAAGTATGATGTGTAAAAATCAATGAATTTTTGAATCTTACTTCGGGGTAGAAGAGATAGAATCAGAAGTTCTTACGGATAGGATGATGCGCATAAGTCCGGTACTTATCACGTTATTTTGGAAAAAATACACCGATTGCAAGGAGCAATAAGATGGTGTTGAAAAGTGATGGATATTCTTCAGACCATATTCGGTTAAATCGTTTTGTATTTTGGAGTTCGGCAGTCAGTATCGGCATTTTTGGCCTATTATTTGTGCTGTTTCCAGAAAAAAGTCAGTTTTGGCTGACCTATGTGCAAGAGCAGGTAAACCACTTTTTCGGGTGGTATTACATGTTGGTGATTGTGCTGTGTTTAGGCTTTGTGGCTTGGCTTGCCTTCTCAAAAGTGGGACAGATTCCTTTAGGAAAAGACCACGACAAACCTGAGTTTGGCTATTTGGCTTGGACCTCAATGCTGTTTTCGGCAGGTATTGGTATCGCGCTACTTTATTATGGTGTTGCTGAACCTGTTGACCATTTTCTAAGACCACCAGAAGGTGAGGCAGGTACTATTCAGGCCGCCCGCAATGCCATGACCTATAGCTTTTTGCACTGGGGTATTCATGGCTGGGTGCTTTATGCCTTGCTGGGTGTGACATTAGGTTATTTTGCCTTTAGACAAGATTTACCACTCGCACTACGCTCGGCACTCTATCCAATTTTTGGAGAGCGTGTTCATGGTCTGGTAGGTGATTTTGTCGATGGCTTTGGTATTTTAGCAACCGTAATTTCTTTGGTAACCAACTTAGGTATTGGTGCTTTGGTATTGGTTTCAGGTATTTGTTATTTAATTCCTGAAATTCCTGATAACTCTGCAACTTTAATTACTGCAGTTTTAATCATGATGTTTGTGGCGACAGTCACTACAGTGGTCGGGATTGAAAAAGGCTTGGCATGGTTATCACGGATTAATTTACGTTTGCTCTATGCCTTACTTTTATTTGTATTTTTAACAGGACCGACGAACCATTTGTTAAATGGTCTTGTGCAAAATACGGGCGATTACCTTAATAATTTTATGGGTAAAAGTTTTGATATGTATTTATACAATCAAAAAGCCAGTGGCTGGTTGGGTTCATGGACTGTGTTTTATTGGGCATGGTGGATTGCTTGGGCACCTTTTGTAGGAATGTTTATTGCCCGCATTTCCAAAGGCCGAACTATTCGAGAAGTGGTTTTGGGTGTATGCCTCATTCCATTAGGTTTTACCTTGGCTTGGATCTCGATTTTTGGAAATACTGCAATTCATTTAATTCTCAATCAAAAACAGAAAGTTTTAGGTGATATGGTTTTAAGCGACCCTGCGTTGTCATTATTCAAATTACTCGAATATCTCCCGTTTAATCCGTATATTGCCGGGATTGTTGTTGTAATTTGTTTCGTTTTATTTTTGACACCGGTTGGGTCTGGTACACTAATGATCGCCAATTTGTCCTCGAAAGGGGGCACCAGTGATAGTGATTCACCGATCTGGTTACGCATCTTTTGGTCTGTGGTCATTACCATTGTAAGTATCGGCTTATTATTAGCAGGTAGTTTTAACTCCATGCAAAGTGCAGTGGTGTTATGTGGTTTACCATTTTCTGTGATTATTTTGCTTTATATGTTTGGTCTAGCCAAAGCCCTAAAGCAAGATGATTTTGACCCGAATGTTGCGAAAAAGCAGTTAGCTATTTCAAAAGACATTTCTATTCCATCGAATTGTGACCAGAACAAAGTGACCGAGGTTTTATAACCTTGGTTCATCACATTTATTTATATTTTTTGCGTTCAAAGCAGTCTTTTCATTATTGTTAAATAGTGAAAAGACTAAATTGAATATTTTATTTTTCTTCTATTCCTTGAGGATTGTATGGCAACAGATAATCCAAGAGCAGTTGATGATTTAACATTATCTAAATCTAAAAAAGACCCGCTTAACCGTGTGGTTTTTTATATTTCAGCTCTAATCATTTTAATCTTTTCTCTCGTTACTTTTTTATTTAACGATTTCGCAAATCGAACCATTAACACCGTCCTTGCGTGGGTAACGTCAACCTTTGGCTGGTACTATTTACTGGCTGCAACGCTGTATATGGTGTTTGTAATTTTCATTGCCTGCTCACGGTATGGTGAGATTAAACTTGGCCCTAAACACTCAAAGCCTGAGTTTAGTTTACTGAGTTGGTCTGCCATGCTGTTTTCGGCAGGTATTGGTATCGATTTAATGTTCTTCTCGGTGGCTGAGCCATTATCTCATTATATGCAGCCGCCTGTCGGCGTAGGCCAGACCTATGAAGCGGCACGCCAAAGTATGGTGTGGACGCTGTTTCACTATGGTTTGACTGGATGGTGTATGTATGCCTTGATTGGTATGGCACTTGGTTATTTCAGTTATCGCTATAACTTGCCGCTGACCATTCGTTCTGCACTTTACCCAATTTTTGGGAACAGAATTAATGGCGCCATCGGCCATAGTGTAGATACTGCTGCCGTCATCGGGACAATTTTTGGTATTGCGACCACCTGCGGGATCGGCGTGGTACAGCTGAACTATGGTTTACATGTTTTATTAGGACTGCCAGAGAATATCTGGATGCAGTTTGCACTCATTGCCATTGCAGTCGGTATTAGTATTATTTCAGTGACATCTGGGGTGAATCAAGGCCTTCGGATTTTGTCTGAAATCAATATTTATGTATCGATTGGTCTTTTACTGTTTATTTTGTTCTTGGGCAATACCGAGTTTTTACTCAATGCGCTGGTACAAAATATTGGTGATTATTTAACTCGCTTCCCAACCTTAGCCTTACAAAGTTTTGCTTTTGAGCAACCTAAAGATTGGATGAGCAGTTGGACTTTGTTCTTCTGGGCATGGTGGATTGCTTGGTCGCCATTTGTAGGTTTGTTTTTGGCCCGTATTTCTAGAGGCCGTACTATTCGTGAGTTTGTGTGCGGGACTTTAATTATTCCTCTGTTATTTACCTTAACCTGGTTATCCATTTTTGGTAATAGTGCATTGCACAGTGTTATTTTTGAAGGCAACCAGACTTTAGCTGCAACGGTATTATCTAATCCGGCACATGGTTTTTATGACCTGTTAGCGCAGTACCCGGGTTTTACCTTTATTGCTTCAGTCGCAACAGTGACGGGCCTTTTATTCTATGTGACTTCTGCTGATTCGGGTGCATTGGTTTTAGGTAACTTCACGACCAAGCTTACCCATATTGATAATGATGCACCGCGTTGGTTAAGCGTGTTTTGGGCAATTGCCATTGGGTTATTAACACTCGCTATGCTGATGACCAACGGGATTACCGCTTTACAGAACGCAACCATCATTATGGGACTGCCGTTTAGTTTCGTGATGTTCCTTGTCATGGCGGGGCTTTATAAGTCGCTCAGACTTGAAGACTACAGGCATGCCAGTCGAAGTATGAACGCGGCACCTGTGGTGGGTAACGTCGACATTCTCAATTGGAAACAGCGTTTGACTCGGGTTATGCATCATCCGGGAACGACTGAAACCAGACGAATGCTCGATACCGTTTGCAAACCTGCTGTTCAAGCTGTTGCCGATGAACTCATTAAGCAAGGCATGAACGTAGATGTGCAACAAACACCACTTGAAGATGAAGAGGCGCTATATCACCTCGATATCACTATTCATTTGGAAGAAGAGCAAAACTTCGTTTATCAGATTTGGCCTGTCCGTTATAGCGCGCCTAACTTTAGTCAGCGTGTAAAACGAGGCAAACAGTTCTATTACCGTCTCGAAACCTATCTTTATGAAGGTTCTCAAGACAACGACCTTGTGGGTTACAGTAAAGAACAGGTTATTAATGACATTTTAGATAAATATGAAAGACATATGACGTTCTTACATATTAATCGTATTAGCCCTGGGAACCGTCCATTATTCCCAGATCCACAAGCTTAAGGGGAATATGCATGGTTTCACCATATCTGCATTCTTTTGCTTTATTTTTCTCTTTGCTCAATCCTTTTTTAATGAGCATTTATATGATTGGCCTCATCCGCCATTCAGAAACCAAGGTATTTAACAAGGCCTTAATTCAGGGGAGCTTGATTGCTTATATCGTCTTTATGCTGTTTGCATGGGGCGGTGAAGCAATCTTTAGTAAATACCTGAATGTACGCTTTGAGGCTTTCCAGATTTTTGGTGGTCTTATCTTTTTGGTGATTGGTTACCGCTATGTGTTTCAGGGTGCAGATACCATTGGTGAAATGCGCGGTGCACCAGAACATTTGGCTGGTACCATCGCTATGCCTTTTATGATTGGGCCGGGTACCATTAGTGCAGCTGTGGTGACAGGTATTGAAATGT
This sequence comes from Acinetobacter sp. UC24323, assembly GCF_024151445.1. Lineage (NCBI taxonomy): Bacteria > Pseudomonadati > Pseudomonadota > Gammaproteobacteria > Moraxellales > Moraxellaceae > Acinetobacter > Acinetobacter sp. UC24323. The sequence continues at coordinate 91,456 of NZ_JAHIBY010000007.1, forward strand.
CGATTGGTGCTGCGGCACTTGTGATTGGGTTTACCATGTTTTTAACATGCAGTATTTTGATTTTGATGAAATTTTCACATGATCATTTGCGGTACAAACATGCAAAATATATCGATCGTTATTTCGATATTGTCGGGCGTTTATCTGCTTTATTAATCGGTACGATTGCTGTTGATATGATTATTAATGGCGTTACCGGACTGATCCATAAAGTATAACGAACCTCATATAAAACGATGCTGTGTCATTTAAAATGGAACAAAATGGCATAGCATCTTTTGATTATTTTTGACCGCTCAATAACTGTTTATTTAAGAAAAACTAAAAAATTATTAAAAATAATAGCTTAAAAAATATTCGTTCAAAAAAAGAATTAACAATATTAAAAAATACGATGCTATGTTGTGGATTTAAGCATGTTTTTTTTGTGAATTATCAACCATAATGTTTTCTGAGCTTGTTTGAGACAGAGTTGAGTCATGCCTACATTAGATGAAATGACAACCGTAACTGACGATCAGTCAGAATTAACCATGTCAGTTTTAATGACACCGGACATGGCAAATTTTTCAGGTAATGTTCATGGTGGAACAATTCTAAAGTTGCTAGACCAAGTGGCCTATGCTTGTGCAAGTCGTTATTCAGGCAGCTATGTCGTAACGTTGTCTGTAGACAAAGTAAATTTTAAAGAACCTATTTATGTAGGCGAACTCGTTACATTTTTAGCGAGTGTGAACCATGTGGGACGTACTTCAATGGAAGTGGGTATCCGTGTGGAAGCTCAAAATATTCAAAAGCGTACCGTTCGTCATACCAATAGCTGTTATTTCACGATGGTTGCGGTTGATGAGCATGGTAAACCACGCGAAGTGCCTAAATTAAATTTAGATACCGAGTGGAAACGTTGCCGATTTGAAGCGGCTGAACATCGTAAGGTGTTGCGCCTACAAGAGAATCATAACCCTTCTTGCAGCATGTATAAGAAAACTTCTTAAAAAAAAAGATCGAACCGCAGCATGGTTCGATCTTTTTTCTTCACCGAAATTTAACGTCCTGTTTCGTTTCAGTAAAATTATCTCTGAGCTTGGAGGAGAGTGCAGAGATAATTAACGAGTTGCAGGAGCAGCTTCAGAAGCAGAACCTACAGCGTCAGAAGCAGCATTTGCAGTGTTTGCTTGCTCTTGAGTTGAAACAACAACTTTTTCTTCACCAGCAGTGTTATGTGCTTGGTCGTGCTTAGAAGCAGCGAAAGTTGAAGCAGCAGTTAAAGCTAGGGTAGTAGCGAGTAAAGTTTTAGCTAATTTCATTTTATGGCATCCTTAAATTCATTAAAAAATAAATCAAACCTAATCGTTCTGACCTACATAGAACATATAGGGCTGAATGATTAAGCTAGGACACATGCTAAGCCGAGCTTGGGATTACATCAATTAACTTAACAATCTATTACGCCTATCTTAACAATATGAAATATAACGTCCGTTTATGTGCGTCTACTGTAAAATTAAAGCGCTACTTGAGCGCTAAAAATGTGAAAGAATATTTCGTATTGAGTAAAAAAAAAGCAAGTTAGTTACGTAAACAAAACACTCTGGCATGAATTGTGAATGTCTATAAATAGGATATTTCGTTTAATTGTTATTTTTCTAAAGTTAATTTAGATAATTGATGAGATGTATGTCACATATTTGGTGCTTTAGCCTGATAATTGAAAAGTATATCTTCAAAGTGAAAAATTATTTTCATGCTACTTAAACAGTGATATACCTTTCTTAGTTTTTAAACCTTGTTGATTTGAGCCGCTTGTGAAACTGATTGCCCAAAAAACTGTTCCTACCCATATTATTTCAGGGTTTTTAGGAGCAGGGAAAACGACATTATTGCAACATTTATTAAGTCAGAAACCGAAAGGTGAAGTGTGGGCTGTCTTAATGAATGAATTTGGGCAAATCGGAGTCGATCAACAACTCCTACCTCAAGATCAAGGTTATGCAGTCAAAGAACTATTGGGCGGCTGTTTATGTTGTAGTAGCCAACTTCCTATGCATATTGCTTTGGCTCGCTTGTTAAGTGAACAAAAGCCAGACCGACTCTTTATTGAACCTACAGGGCTTGGACATCCTTCGCAATTATTTGATCAGTTAACGGAACCACATTGGCAAAACAGCTTAGCTATGCGTGCACTAGTGACTGTGGTTGATGGTAGTCGTTTGCATGACACCAATTGGGTCAAGCAAAACCTATATGAAGACCAATTAAAAGCTGCACAGATTGTGGTGGTCTCTCATGCCGATACCATGACTTTTGAAGATGAACAAGCACTTGTTGAGCTTAAAGAAGAATACCAACCTTATCAGCAACAATGGCTAAAGACTGAACATGGTCAACTTGAACTGGCGCAAATTGATGTGCCTGCGCGTTTAACTGCACGCTCTATACAGCCTTTACTCAAGCTGCAAAAGCAAATGACTGAAGCCGAAGTTGCAAAAGAAATTCACCAACTGCCTTATCATTATGTCGAGTCGGCGCAGGGTTATATGGTCGCGGGTTGGAAATTTCCTAAGCGTTGGAAATTTGAGTTTTATGCTTTGCTCGATGTGTTGTGTGCACAACAAGACTGGCTACGTATTAAGGGAATTTTTAATACAGATCAGGGATGGAAGACCTTTAACTTTAATCCTGAGCAGTTTAACTATAAGTCTGGTGAAGAGGGCATTGATAACCGCATTGAAATGATTAGCCAACATGAACATGACTGGCTGGCATTTGAAACTGAACTATTAGCTTGCAGAATTGAACAATAGAGAACATTGAAATACTTCAATATTCTCTATGAGAGATTTAATTTTTTATATTAAGTACTTGTTTCGCTTGTGCATGATCGATGTCTTTTTCCCAATGGGCAATGACTACGGTCGCTACACAGTTACCAATTAAGTTGGTGCAGGCACGGATAATTCCGATAAACCAGTCTACAGATAGTAAAAGTACCAAACCAATTGCAGGTAAACTTGGAATTACGGAAAGTGTTGCAGCAAGAATCACTAAGGCTGACCCCGGAATGCCGTGTGCGCCTTTCGATGTAATAAGCGAAACCAATAAAATAGCCAGTAAGTCGTGCATGGAGAGATTGATATTGCAGGCCTGTGCAATAAAGATCACGCCTAATGTTAAATAAATTGAAAAGCCGTCTAAATTAAAAGAATAACCGGTAGGAATAACCAGACCGACTGTTGAATCTTTAATTCCCAAGTTTTTAAGCTTTTTCATGATTTGGGGTAAAACGGAATCAGAAGAGGCTGTCCCTAAAACAATAGCGAGTTCATCTTTAAAATAGCCGACAAATTTAAAGATATTCAGTCCGGTGAGTTTTAAAATTGAACCCAAAATAATGACAACAAATAAAATGCAAGTCGCATAAAAGAGTAAAACTAAATAACCGAGTTGCAGGAGTGAATCTAATCCAAATTTTGCAGTGGTATAAGCAACTGAACCAAATACACCAATTGGTGCCAAGCGAATAATGAGTCCCATAATTTTAAAGAAGACTTCCGAAAAAGCTTCAAGCGCTTGACGGACCAACTCTGCTAAATGTTTAGGAATTAACAGTAGTGAAACGCCAAATAAAATAGCGATGAGTAAAACTTGTAAAATATCGCCGTTGGCAAAAGCGGCAGTAAATGTTTTCGGAATAATATTGAGTAAAAACTCCGAACCTGTATGCATGTCATGAGCACGTTCGGTATAGGTACTTAAATCTTTAGCATCTAAATGAGTAATATCGATATTCATACCGACGCCCGGTTTAAAGACATAAGCAACAATAATTCCCAAAATTAAAGCAATACTCGTGACCACTTCAAAATAAAGAATCGTTTTTGCACCGACTTTGCCCATTTTTTTAATGTCGTTTGCACCATAGATTCCCAGTACCACTACACAGAATACAATTGGAGCAATCAACATTTTAATGAGAGAAATAAAACCATCACCAAGAGGTTTTAAAGCTAGGGAGAAATCATGAAAAGCAAGACCTACTGCAATACCGAGGAAGAGAGCGCAGAGGACTTGTAGGAATAAACTACGTTTAAGTTTTTGCCACATAAGTCATCAAATCAAGAGAGGAATACAACCCCTTTCAAGCAAAAAGCCCGCCAACTTTGAAAGTGGTTAGATGTTTTGAAATAAGATGCAAATGGAGAGGATAAGAAGTTTTACATTACTGAGTTTTTTCTATAATTTTTTAATTAAAATCGAGTATTCTTAGCGCCAAATTTTTGGACATATTAACTATGGCGCTTAAAGCAACAATTTATAAAGCAGATCTGAATATTGCCAATATGGATGACCATATTTATGGTGATTATCAACTGACACTTGCCTTACATCCTTCTGAAACTTTAGAACGATTAATGGTTCGTGTCATGGCTTTTGCTCGTTTCGCAAGTGATAGCCTTGAGTTTACCAAAGACCTTTTTGAAACCGATGAGCCTGCACTTTGGCAAAAAGACTTAACAGGACAGTTAGAAACCTGGATTGAAGTTGGTTTACCGTCTGAAGATAAAGTGAAAAAAGCCAGTGCCCGTTGTAAAACTGTGGCAATTGTCGCTTATGGTTCACAAGTTGAAGATTGGTGGAAGAGAAACAGTAAAATTAAAACATTGAGTAATGTTCAAGTTTGGCAGCTAGCACCTGAAAGTACAGCAGAGTTAGAGCAGCTTTGTGAGCGTACGATGCAGCTTCAGTTAAATGTTATGGACAACGAATGGACTTTGTTAAGTGACAAGGGCCAAGCGAATGTCGTATGGACCCAATTACAGTAAAACTGAAAAGCGCAACAAATTTTACAAATTCACTTGTTAGACTAAAGATCAAGTCTGAGCTGTGAAATTAAACGAACGGGAATATTATGAACACTGAATTAGAAATTATCGATTTAAAAGTAGGCGAAGGTAAAGAAGCGGTTAAAGGTGCCTTAATTACGACGCACTATACAGGTTGGTTAGAAGACGGCACTAAATTCGACTCTTCCCTTGACCGCGGAAATTATTTCGAGTGTGTCATTGGTACAGGCCGTGTGATTAAAGGTTGGGACCAAGGCATTATGGGAATGAAAGTTGGCGGAAAACGTAAACTTATGGTTCCTGCTCATTTGGCTTATGGTGAACGCAAAATGGGTAAAATTATTCCGGCAAACTCAAATTTGATTTTTGAAATTGAATTATTTGATGTAAAAACTCGCGATGATTGAAATCAAACCGTTTAGAGCTCGACTTTATCTATAAGCTTTAAATATAAATATATTCGATATTTATATTTTAGCTTTTTAAATATTTAAGATTATTTTCAGTTTATTTAATTATAAAGGTGAACTGAAAAACTGTTCTGTTGGGGCAGTTTGAACTTAAAGACTAAATAAATGTGAATTTTAGTTCTTAAGTTTAAATTTCACATAAATAATCTATATTGCTATTGAGACGCTATTTCATGATTACCCGCTTTGCATCTCCTTTGTTGAACCTCACGCTTGGCTTGGCTCTAGCAGGCTTGTCAGGTATGGCATTAGCTAACCCACCTAAAATAGATGCTTCGACACTTACGGTCATTGGGTATCATGAAATTACCGATACTAAAAATGCCTTAATTCCTCAGTATGCGGTCACCACTCAACAATTTACTGAGCATGTCGATTGGTTGCAAAAAAATGGCTTTCATTTTATTACCGTAGACCAGTTAATCCGTGCTCATCAGGGCAAGGCAGCACTTCCAACCAAGCCAGTTTTATTAACTGTAGATGATGGTTATCAGTCTTTCTACCAAAATGCATATCCTGTTATTAAGGCTAAAAAAATCCCAGTGGTACTTGCGGTAGTGGGTTCATGGTTAGAGCCAAAAGCAGGGCAGAAAGTCGATTTTTCGGGTGAAGAAATTCCACGTGATAAAATCTTAAGCTGGGGTGAGCTCAAAGAAATGCAAGATAGCGGGTTTGTTGAAATCGCAAGCCATAGCTATCATTTACACCGCGGTATTACAGGTAACCCGCAAGGGAACTCTGAACCAGCGGCAACGACACGTTTTTATGATGTAAAAACTAAAACTTATGAAAATGACAGCCAATATCAGGCTCGTATTTATAATGATTTAAAAAAGAATAATCAGCTACTTAAAGAGCATGGTATACGTTCACCACGTATTATGGTGTGGCCATATGGTCGCTATAATATGCAAACGGTCCAAATTGCTAAAAAGCTTGGTATGCCAATTACCATCACGCTTGATGATGGCGCAGATCATGCGAAACAATCTCTACAGAATATGAGCCGTATTTTGGTAGAGGGCGGAATGAGTACTAATGATTTGGCTCAAGAGATTAAGAACCGTGAATTAAACTTAACGGATAACAACCGTCCGCAAAAAATCATGCATATTGATCTCGACTATATTTATGATCCGGATCCGCAACAACAAGAACGAAATTTAGGCCACTTGTTAGACCGAATTAATGCGATGGGTGTAAATACAGTTTATTTGCAGGCATTTTCAGATCCGGATGCGAATGGTTCTGCCGATATGGTATATTTCCCGAACCGTCATATTCCAATGCGTGCGGACTTGTTTAACCGTGTAGCATGGCAAATTCAAACCCGTACGCCTGTAAGTCGTATTTATGCTTGGATGCCTTTATTAGCCTGGGAATTACCAAAAACTGATCCGGTATCAAAAGATTTAGTCGTGACAGAGCAGGCAAAAGCTGGTGAACACTTAAATATGGGGTATATCCGTTTAAGTCCGTTCTCACCTCAGGCACGCCAAACTATTCGTGAGATTTATCAAGATTTGGCCAAGTCAGCGTCTTTCAATGGAATTTTATTCCATGACGATGTCACATTATCTGATTATGAAGATGCAAGCCCAGATGCATTAAAAGCTTATGCGAAACAAGGCTTACCAACAGATTTGGCAAAAATCCGTGAAAACGATCAAGATTTGCAAAAATGGACTGCATATAAGACAAAATATCTAGATGATTTTGCAATGCAACTTGTTGAAGACGTGCGACAATATGAACCGTTCTTGCTTACAGCTCGTAACTTATACGCGCAAGTTGCCTTAAAACCATATGCGGAAAACTGGTATTCACAATCGCTTGAAGAGTCATTAAGACGTTATGATTTTACGGCTATTATGGCAATGCCTTATATGGAGCAGGTCGATAACGCCGATCAATTTTATAAAGACATGATTGATCGCGTGAAAAAATATCCAAACGGCATTAAGAAAACAGTTTTTGAGCTACAAGCAACAAACTGGCGTAACAACGAAAAGGTACCGTCAACTGAAATGGCAGCAACAATTCACTCACTCTATCAGCAAGGTGCAATGCACGTTGCATACTATCCAGATGACCCAATCAAAGATCATCCGGACGTGAACGTGATGCATAAAGCATTTGCTGAAAAATCATCTCGTCTTGTGCCATAGGCGAGGCTGAAACATGACAATCTTTGCTGCTATATGGTCGCATGCCTTAAAATTCGTTTTCTATTATCCATTATTTATGTCGTATTTATGGATGATTGGCGCGATCATTTTCTATTGGAAGGAACGTAAAGCTCCGCCTTATGATCAGCCAGCTCCATTAGAAAGCTATCCTAAAGTTGCTGTGCTTATTCCTTGTTTTAATGAAGGGGATAATGCAGAGGAAACGATTACTCATGCTTTAAAATTGGATTATCCTCATTTTGAAGTGATTGCGATTAATGATGGCAGTTCGGATAATACAGGTGAAGTGCTGGATCGGTTAGCTGAACAACATGAAAAACTCCGTGTTGTTCATCTTGCACAAAACCAAGGTAAAGCCATGGGGTTGCAAGCCGGAAGCTTAATGACCGATGCCGAGTTTTTAATTGGTATTGATGGTGATGCTTTACTTGACCCGCATGCAGCAAAGTGGATGGTTCGTCATTTTCTTCAAAATCCGACTGTTGCAGCCGTGACGGGTAACCCACGTATCCGTACCCGTTCAACTTTATTAGGTCGTATTCAGGTTGGTGAGTTTTCTTCGATTGTCGGCATGATTAAACGTGCTCAGCGTACCTTTGGCCGTTTATTTACCGTATCTGGTGTTATTACGGCTTTTCGTAAGAGCGCTGTTCACCAAGTGGACTATTGGTCACCTAATATGTTGACTGAAGACATCGATATTACTTGGAAATTGCAACGTGCCGGCTGGGACATTCGTTTTGAACCGAATGCCTTGGTCTGGATTTTAATGCCTGAAACTTTAAACGGATTGTGGAAACAACGTTTACGTTGGGCAATGGGTGGAGCACAGGTATTAATTAAAAATATTGATGTGTTCACCAAACCAAAATTGAATTTTTTATGGCCTTTAATGTTTGAGCTTTGCTTAACTTTAGTCTGGTCATATTTAATGCTGGCGATGGCTTTGTTGTGGTTAGTACATTTTATTTTACCGGTCCCTGCATTAGCCGTTGTGAGCTCTCCATTTTTACCGTATGGTAGCGGTATTTTATTGGGGGCAACCTGTCTCATTCAGTTTGCTTTAAGCAAATGGATGGATAGTCGTTATGAACCGCATCTAGGAAAAAACTATTTCTGGATGATCTGGTATCCATTGGTCTTTTGGCTAATCACCATCTCGGCAACTATTGTGGCATTTCCAAAAGTCTTACGACGTGGAGATGAGAAACGTGCGCGTTGGGTGAGCCCGGATCGGGGCATTCGTGGATGAAATGCAAGAGTCATGAGATTTTAAAGATCGTGCTGTATTGATGTCTGGGGAAAACCACAGCACTTCGTTAGGTAAAGAGAAATGAAGACAAATTCGTTGATTATTGATTTACGCCGTCAATTGCCATGGCATAAACGCTATGCTTCTACAACAAGCACAGCCATGATGTGGGCGGCTTGGTTGTTGTTGTGGCGTCCATTCGTGTTTATCTGGGTATTGGCCGAGCTGCAAAAAACTCATTTAGTACATCGTCTGTTCAGTGCATTCGGTGTAGGTATTGAACATGGTATTACAGCGCTGATTGCTTGTGCAGTCGGGTTGCTACTCTGGAGTCATGTATTGCCTGAACGCCGTGTAGAAGGTAGTGAACTTAACATGAAACAGACAGATGACTATGCGCGCTATTTTGATTTGCCTGTGCAAGAAATTGAGCAGGGCCGTAGCCAAAAAATTACGGTCGTTCACCATAATGAATTTGGTAAAATCATTAGAGTTGAATAAAGTACATTTATAAAAGAAAGCCCACATCATGTGGGCTTTTTTTCGCTAATTTCGGTATATCCATAAGTTTTAAACTGTAGAGCGCAGTGCTTGAGTAGGACTTATTTACCTTTAAAAACAGGAGGTCTTTTTTGCAGCATGGCGAAAACACCTTCTTGAACATCTTCTGTTGTGAGTAAAGGTTGAAGATGGTTTTGCAGTTGGTTAAAAGCCACTTCGTAACCTTCATTGACTGCCTCACGAGCAGAGGCGAGGGTCGCTTTTACAGCAAGTGGTGCAGCTTGCGCGATATGTTCAGCAACTTCTATGGCACGTTTAAGCTCTGTACCTTCTGGACATATTTCTGTAATGAGGTCCATATCAAAAGCTGCTTTGGCATCAAAAGAGTCACCAGTGAGCAAATAGCGCATGGCTTTGGCCCAACCTGCGGCTTGAGTAAAACGTGCAGTTGCTCCGCCAAAAGGTAAGATGCCACGTTGAACTTCCATTTGAGCAAATTGGGTATTTTCACTCGCAATCACAATATCTGCGTTGAGAAATAATTCTATACCAGCGGTATAACAATAACCTTGTACTGCTACTATCAACGGTTTACTAAGCTTTCGGCCTACAGTGCCCCAAGGGTTAATTTCGTTTTCACTAAAATCAAACACACCCGTAGCGAGTTTAGGTTGTAACTCAACTAGGTCTAAACCAGCTGTAAAATGGTCACCGTGAGCAAAAACAATCGCACAGCGCAGGGCGTCATTATTTTCATATTCAGTGAGCGCTAGTGATAAGTCTTTGATCATGTGACTATCAAAAGCATTACGTTTTGCTGCCCGATCTAAGCCAATTAAAAAAATATGTCCGCGAGTTTCACGGCTGACTTTTCCTTCTTGATTTGACATATTTTCATGCTCTTTTATTTGTCTTTCATTATCTTTTAAACAATCATTGAAAAACTAGCAAATAGAAATTGTTAGTAACTCGATCAGTATTTCTTTTGTCTGTACATTGAAATAAATTGATGACATTAGAAAAGAATAAAACCTCAGCCAACGTCATTTTCCATGATTTATTTAAATTAGCAGTTTGCTTCACTTTATATTTTTCTCATAATACGCTGTCAAATTGATCTCAATAAGCAGCTTCTCTTATGTCACCTCTAGAAATTTTCGCGGTCTTAATTAGCCTCATTGGAGTTGGATTAACGGTAATCCGTAATATGTGGTGCTGGCTGTTTAATTTCTTTGCTTTTGTCCTATATGCCTATTTGTTTTACGAATTTAAGCTTTATGGCGAAACGATTTTGCAATTCTTTTTTATGGTCGTAAATTTTTATGGCTTTTACTATTGGCTTAAAGGAAAACAGCAAGATCATGACATTCGAATCGAGCCTATTGCAGTTCAAACAGCTATCATTCAAATGATTATTGCCGCGGTAGGTGGCTTAGTCTTTGGTTTGGTTCTTAAAAACTTTACCGATGCAGCAGTGCCAATGCTTGACTCACAGCTTGCAGCATTTAGTTTGCTTGCAACTTACTGGACCAGCCGAAAGCATATTGCGACTTGGATACTCTGGGTATTTGTCGATATTGTTTATGTCGGCATGTTTATCTATAAAGATTTATTTTTAACAGCCGCTTTATATGCAGCCTTTGTATTAATGGCAGCTTATGGTTGGTATCAATGGGAAAAGGTTAAAAGAAAGCAGAACTTAGGTGCTGGGCAGCTTTAATTGGGAGAATAAGCATGTTGTTGAGTTTAGATGCTTATAGACAACAACAGTTTGATCAAATTGTTGCAAAAATTATGGCTGAGCCTGCAAAATATATAGATTTTAATTCAGTATCGGATTTTTATAACGCTGCTTGGCTCAAGGACTTTCCGCAAGGGACCCAAGTCTCTGCGACAGGTTTAGATGATGGGGCTGAAGAGTTTTATGCCGTAGTACAGTTTAAACAGCAGTACTTAAAGTTTGATATTAAAGAAAATCATTCAACATTGAGTTTTCAGGATATGAATGGTGAAACTTTTAAGCGTAATTTTTAATTGAAGAAATAAGAGTATTAAAAAAAGCGACTTAACGTCGCTTTTTTTAATAGATAAATTTTGAAATTTTATCTGCCGTTGCGATGACTAGAGCAGCGATATCTTCTTTAAAGGTCTTCTCATCATAAGTGGTAATTGGACAACTGACTGAAAGGACAGCCACCATTTTTCCATTTGATTGTTTGAAAATAGGTGCAGCACAAGCAGCCATGTCATGGTTGTAATGTCCCCAGCTCACCATCGACTTTTGAGTTTTTACATAATTTAATTTTTGCAATAACGCTTTTAAACTGGTTGGGGTAAGTTCTGAGTAACTATCCCAGTCATTAAAATTGCGATAGCGTTGTCGTACTTCTGCCTCTGGTAAATCTGATAATAACATTTGACCAATAACTGTAGCATGGGCAGGCCAGCGAGTACCTAAACTAATATTGCTGGTAAACGTACCCATAGATTGAACGTTATTTACAAAAACAATGTGTGTACCTTCTAAAACGGTCAGGTGTACTGCAAGTTTGGTCTGGTCACGTAGTTCTTTCATTAAAGGCGTAGATAAATCAAGTAATGAAAGCTTTGATAAACTGTTAAAACCCAGCTCCATAACTTTTGAATCAAGCGCATATGTTTTTTGTGAAGCCTTTCTTAAGTAACCGCAAGCTTCAAGTGTGTAGATAAGCCGAAATGCACTAGAACGGTTCACTTCCAAAATTTCGGCAATTTCTGTAATCGTCATTTCTTGTGCTTGTTGATTAAATGCTTGCAAGATGGCTAAACCACGCACAAGCCCTGGTACTAAATACCGATCATCATTTTTTGTTGTTTCTGATTCTTGCGAATCTTCTTCAATCTCTAGGCTCATTCGTGTCGTTTTCCTATAAATAAAACAGGGTTCGAATTGGGGCATTATGCTTTATTTTAGAACTATTGTAATTATAAAGATTACATAAAACAATTTTTATATTTAAAACATTGTTTCTAACTTGAAACGTAACAAATTATTTAAAATTTATTAATCAATTGATTTTAATATTTATTTTTACTTTGACAAAAATTAATCAAGAGGATTATGCTTAGCTTGTGTTTTGAAAATCAAATTATGTTTTGTATATAAAACAAAATGAGGACGCAAGGTATGAGTTGGATCTCAGTTTGTCAGCAGGGTGACGTTAGCGAAGATGAGCCGAAAGCCGTCGAAGTTGAAGGGAAAAAAATTGGTGTTTTTTTTGTCGATGAAAATTACTTCGCTATCGAAAATGTTTGCCCTCATGCGTATGCCTTATTAACGGAAGGATTTATCGAAGATCAGACTGTTGAATGTCCATTGCACGAAGCAATTTTTGACATTCAGACAGGTGAGCTAAAAAGTGGACCCGGGTGTAGAAACCTATGTACGTACCCAGTTCGTGTTGAAGGACAGGATATTCAAATTCAACTCTAGTCCTCACATGTACAAGGAAGCAGAACAATGAAGACATTTAATGAAAAGTTGGCAAGCTGGATTCATGCAACGCCGGCAACCGAAGCAGGTATCAACAATATTCAAGTTCCAGGTCAATCTGAATTGTTGGTTTGGCAAACACGTTATAAAGAACCGACTCTCTACGAACAAGACTTTGTAAAGAACTTGATTCAGGCATTTTCTGCGGGCGCAACAGAATTAGATGAGGTTGTTTCTGCACTTAATCAACAGGGTTTCCGTTGTGAATCTGGTGATGAATGGACTTCTGAGAGCTTTACAGAAGAAATGCAACGTTTAGGTTATTGATTCAGGGAAGAATAAAATGAACGCAATCGTATCAACTTCACAAAGCGCTGAAGAATATTTAGAACTTGGTTTACGTGACCAATGGCATCCGGTTTTAGCAAGTTGGGAAGTCGCTGCTAATCCGGTTGGGATTACCCGTTTAGGTGAAAACATTGTGGTTTGGCGTGATGCCGAAGGTCAGGTTCATGCGCTTGAAGATCGCTGTCCACACCGCGGTGCTCGTCTTTCACTAGGCTGGAACTTGGGTGATCGAGTTGCTTGCTGGTATCACGGTGTTGAAGTTCGTGCTGATGGTGTGGTTGCCGATGTGCCAGCCGTTCATGAATGCCCAATGACTGGAACCAAGTGTTTAAAGAGCTATCCGGTCATTGAACAGCATGGTGCAATCTTCATCTGGTTTGGTATCGATGCAAATGAGCAACCCGCACCGCTTGAGTTCCCAGAACAACTGGCAAGTGAAGAGTGGAGTTCATTCCTTTGCCAAGCAGACTGGAAAGTAAACCATCAATATGCCATTGATAACGTCATGGACCCAATGCACGGTACATATTTGCACTGTACTTCACACTCTATGGCAGAAGGTGAACGTACCGCAGAGATGAAACACCGCACAACTGAAAATGGTTTTGTTTTTGAAAAAGAAGGCCAAACAGGTGTGAACTTTGACTGGGTTGAATATGGTTCGACCGGTGCAAGTTGGTTACGTCTTTCAATTCCTTACCGTAAACAGTTTGGTCCGGGCGGTGAATTCTGGATTGTGGGTTACGCAACACCAATTGATGCCAACAATACCCGTGTATTTTTCTGGCGCTGCCGTAAGGTGAGTGGTTGGCAACGTAATGTATGGCGCTTCTTATATCGCAATCATTTAGAACAATTGCATTGGGATGTATTGGAACAAGACCGCATTATTTTAGAAAACCTTGCGCCAAATGCACGTGCACGAGAATTCTTATATCAACACGATGTTGGACTTGCACGTTTACGCCGTTTAATGAAGAAAGAAGCTGAGAAGCAATTAAAGAAAATTGCGGCACTAAATGCATCAAACCGTATTGAGATGCAGGAAGAAGTTCATGGCTAATGTAGCGTTGTTGCAAGGCAAAAAAGTTTTAGTGACTGGTGCTGCACGTGGTTTAGGGCGGGATTTCGCTCAAGCCATTGCTGAGGCAGGCGCTGAAGTTGTGATGGCAGATATTTTGTCTGACTTGGTGCAACAAGAAGCGCAAGCGTTACAGCAACAAGGGCTAAACGTTCATGCAGTAACAGTTGACCTTGCCAATGCAGACTCTATTGAAAATGCGGTTGCAAAAAGCATGGAAGTATTACAAGGACTAGATGGCCTTGTGAACTGTGCAGCGCTTGCAACCAATGTCGGTGGAAAAAATATGATTGATTACGATCCTGAACTTTGGGATCGAGTCATGAATATTAATGTGAAAGGTACATGGTTAATTACAAAAGCGTGTATTCCACATTTAAAACAATCGGCTGCTGGCAAGATTATTAATGTTGCTTCCGATACAGCACTTTGGGGCGCACCGAACCTGATGGCTTATGTGGCGAGTAAAGGTGCAATTGTTGCCATGACGCGTTCAATGGCAAGAGAGTTGGGACAGTTCAATATCTGTGTCAACACATTGTCTCCGGGGCTGACACTGGTTGAAGCAACCGAGTATGTGCCACAGGAACGTCATGATTTATATGTCAACGGAAGAGCGATTCAACGTCAGCAACTTCCACAAGATTTAAATGGAACAGCATTGTATCTACTGTCGGATTTGTCCTCTTTTGTGACAGGTCAAAATATTCCGGTCAATGGCGGTTTTGTCTTTAACTAAGGAGTAGTCAAATGATTACAGGGATCGAGATTTTAAAGTTTGGAGTTGAAGATAGAGCCGCTTCAAACAAGTTTTTGGCAGATTTTGGTTTAAGCCAAAGTACTTCGGATATTGAAGGCACAGATCTTTACCAAACCCAAAATGGCAGCAAAATTTATTTATTTAATTGTGATGATGACCGTTTGCCTGCTGCCATTGAACAAGGTTCAACTTTACGTGAAGTCACTTGGGGCGTTGATAGTCTTCAAGACCTAGAAGACTTGGCAGCTCGTTTGGCCGATGTAGACGGTTTTAAACGTACTGAAAATACAGTTCAGTGTCTTGACCCAAATGGCATGACCATTCGTTTTGAACAAAGTTTTGTAAAAGAAGTACCAGAACTTAAAACGGAAGGTATTAACCAATACGGCAACATTCAACGTGTGAATGCAGCAAGTCCTGTATATGAAAAAGGTCAACCTGTTGCGATTGGACATGTGGTGTTCTTCACACCGGATTTAGCAACTACTGAAAACTTCTATATTGAAAAAGTAGGCTTTCATTTATCTGATGCTTACAAAAATCGCGGTGCATTCTTACGTTGCCGCGGTGAAGGTTATCACCACGATTTATTCTTACTTAGCGTTCCAAATAAACCTGCGGGCCTAAATCACGTTGCATTTGTTGTTCGTGATATTCATGAGGTGATTGGAGGCGGTTTACATATGAACCGTTCAGAGTGGTCAACCTTTATTGGACCGGGACGTCAT
Source organism: Acinetobacter sp. UC24323 (assembly GCF_024151445.1). NCBI lineage: Bacteria > Pseudomonadati > Pseudomonadota > Gammaproteobacteria > Moraxellales > Moraxellaceae > Acinetobacter > Acinetobacter sp. UC24323. The sequence goes on from NZ_JAHIBY010000007.1 coordinate 107,101, forward strand.
CCAATTTCTTCTGCTTATTTCTGGTACGTCAACTCACCATTGGGTGGTGCATTTGAATATTACACCAACGATGATTATTTGACCGAAGAATGGCAGCCACGTGTAGAAGAACATCGTCTAGAGCTTTTCACCGAGTGGGCGATTGAAGGTGGTCTTGATGACAAAACCCGCCGTCAGGTAAAGCCTGTGTAACAGGCATTGCTTTACAAGGAAGAAAGGCTATGGAAAAGATAGTAATTGTAGGGGCGGGGCAGGCTGCAGGTTGGGCAGTTAGTACCTTACGTCAAAATGGATATGTGGGTGAAATTCATGTGGTCTCAAATGAAGATCAGGTGTTTTATGAGCGTCCGCCTCTGTCTAAGCAAGTACTTTCAAAAGAAGCAAGTTATGAAAGTTTGAATCTGTTCTCCCCAGAACAGGTTCAAGAGTTCAACATTCAATGGCACAAACCGGAAATTGCAACAAAAGTCGATCGCGAGCAAAAGCAGGTTCATTTAGAAAGTGGACAGGTTTTACCCTATGACAAATTGCTGATTGCAACAGGAAGCCGTGCCCGTGTACCCGTTAATACATGGCAGTTCATTCCTAATGTTGTGACTTTACGAAATGTGCGTGACTGTGAACGTCTGGCTGAAATTTTAAAGAATGCAAAAAATGTTGCTGTGATTGGCGGTGGCTGGATTGGTTTGGAAATCGCTGCAACTGCACGTAAGCAAGGGAAAGATGTTCATATTTTTGAATATGGCGACCGCTTATGTGCAAGAAGTGTGAGTCCGGAAGTTTCTGCATTTTTAAAAAATATGCATGAGGCTCAAGGCACAAAAATTCATTTAGACAGCAAGAGCCTTCACTTAGTGGAAGCACCAGATCAAAAAGTTGAAGTGGTGAACCATCCTCAACATAGCCAGTTATTTGATTGTGTTGTAGTGGGTGCAGGTGCCGAAATTGCGAAAGAGTTAGGCGTGCACGCTGGGCTCGATGTGAAAGATGGCATTGTAGTGAATTGTTTTGGACAAACCTCGGATCAAGACATTTATGCCGCAGGTGATGTCGCGATTCATCCGGGCTTGGGCTATTGCATTCAGTCTTGGGCAAATGCACAAAATCAGGCGATTGCAGCTGCGAAATCAATGCTTGGAATTGAAACTGAATATACCGATATTCCTTGGCTTTGGTCTGATCAATATCACTTTAATATCCAGATTTTAGGTACGTATCAACCTGAAAAAACCAAAGAAGTAGTGATTCGCCAAAGTGGTGAAGATCAGGTGAGCTATTTATATCTGGACCATGAAAATCGCTTGCTGAATATGATTGCCATTAATGACTCGAAGTTAATCAAGCTGGCAAAGCGTTGGATGCAAGCCAATACCGTTTTAGATCCAAAATTATTAGCAGATGCTGAATTTAATGTCATGAAGTTAAAACCGTAAACATTAAATCTGGTTCTCATTACCAAATCGAAGGAATGACACATGAGTAATGAAGAAAAAAGTGGATTAAAGCATTGGGTACCTGCTTTTGTCCTTATGGTGTGTGTAGTACTGGCATTTTTCGACAAGATCAGTATTGCGGTTTTATTTTCAGACCCACATTTTCAAAGCTCGATGGGAATTGCTGAAGATAAAGCCAAGCTCGGATGGCTCATGACAAGTTTTTTACTTGCTTATGGTTTTTCATCAGTCTTTCTAAGCTTTTTAGGCGACATTTTTAACCCAAAGAAAATGCTGTTCTGGAGTGTGACTTCTTGGGGTTTACTCATGCTTTGCATGGGCTTTACCACCAGCTACTCAGGCATGTTGATTTTACGGGTTCTACTCGGTTTGGCAGAAGGTCCGCTATTTGCTTTGGCATATACCATTGTTAAGCAGACTTATACAGACCGTCAGCAGGCACGTGCCTCAACCATGTTCTTACTGGGTACACCGATTGGTGCATTCCTTGGGTTCCCAATTACGGCAGCCGTTCTGGCACACCACGACTGGCACACCACTTTTTTTGTGATGGCTGCGCTCACACTCATTGCAATTTTAAGCATTGTTTTTGGTCTGCGTAACTTGCAACTCAAGAAAACTGTTGAGCTTGAAGGTGAAAGTAAACGTACTAACTTCAAAGGCCATATCGCCAACACCAAAGTACTTGTGAGCAATAGCGCGTTCTGGTTGGTGTGCTTATTCAATATTGCCTTAATGACTTATTTGTGGGGCCTAAACAGTTGGGTTCCTTCTTATCTCATGCAAGACAAAGGATTCAACCTCAAGGAGTTTGGGGTGTATTCAAGCTTTCCATTCATTGCCATGTTAATTGGCGAAGTGGTTGGTGCGTTTTTATCTGACAAATTAGGCCGACGCGCAATTCAAGTATTTAGCGGTTTATTACTCGCGGGCATCTTCATGTATGTGATGGTCATTATGACTGAGCCATTATTGATTATTGCTGCTATGTCTTTAAGTGCTATGGCGTGGGGCTTTGGAGTAGCTGCGGTATTTGCTCTGCTTGCCCGAGTAACCACCTCAAATGTAGGTGCGACAGCGGGTGGAATATTTAACGGTTTAGGCAATTTTGCAAGTGCAATTGCACCTGTACTGATCGGTTACATCGTGATGCAAACACATAGTTTTAATTTGGGAATTACCTTCTTGGCTGCAGTCGCTGTCATTGGGTCGTTGTTCTTGGTTCCTCTTTTAAAACGTTATTAATTCACTGTATAGGAGTTTAAAAAATGACTACACAACAATTCGAATAGTGGAAACAGCCGGAAGGCGCTTCTTTAGAAGATTGGTTAAACACACGTATTGCTCGCTTTGAGACTCGTAAATATGACTTTGAGGCTTTGAAGTTCCAAGCCGATTACGACCCGAAATATCGCCGTGCTCAAATGCGCTATATGGGTACGGGTGCAACTGGTGTTGCAAATGACAGCAATACTGTACCTGCAGAGAACTTTACGTTTTCGACTATGGTGCTACCACCACAGTGTGAAGGTCCTTTGCACATTCACCACGACGTTGAAGAAGTTTTCTTTATGCTCCGCGGCGAAATTGATTTGTTTATTGAGCATAACGGCGAGAAATTCCAGACCCGCTTAAAAGAGCGTGACCTGATTTCAATTCCACCGGGGATCTACCGTGGTTTATTTAACCCAGGTCAAGAAGATGCCTTGATGTGCGTGATGTTGGGAACAGGTAAACCAACAATTCCTAACTATCCACCAGAGCATCCATTGTCTCAAATCAAACGTTAATTGTTTGATGAAGTGAATGAAAGGAAAGAATTAGAAATGATGACACTCATTGAAAAGTTAGCAGAATTTCCGGTGAAAACGGTCAATGTTCAAGGCCAGCAACAAGCCTATCGGGAAGCTGGTCAGGGCGAATACCTTGTGTTGTTGCATGGCATTAGTTCCGGTTCTGCTTCATGGGTAAACCAACTTGAAGTGCTGTCTCATCATTTTCATGTCATTGCCTGGGACGCACCGGGCTATGGCAAATCAGATGAACTTTTAACGGATCAACCGAATGCAACCGACTACGCAAAGCGTTTGGCAGGGTTGTTCGATGCTTTAAAAATTGAAAAAGCAATAGTGGTGGGACACTCATTAGGTGCCTTACAGGGCAGTGCATTTGCTGCACTTTACCCCGAGCGAGTGAAACACTTGGTGGTCGCTAACTTGGCGCAAGGCTACCAACGCCACGATGAACAGACACAAATTCAGGTTTTTGAAAAAAGACCAAAAATGTTGAAAGAACTCGGTGCTAAAGGAATGGCCCAAAGCCGTGGACCTCATTTGATTTATAAACAAGAGCCACAAGCCTTAGCTTTAGTTTCAGAAGTGATGCAGCAGTTGACCTTACAAGGTTTCACACATGCATCTTACTTACTGGCATATGACGAAATACGTAATTATTTAACCGATTTAAAAGTCCCATGCACAGTGATTGCAGGGCAGCAAGATCAAATCACTCCTGCGTTAGGTATACAAGAGCTTGCTCAGGAATTGCAGTTGGAACAGCGCTTCGTCATAGAAGATGCAGGACATTTAAGTTATGTCGACCAACCGCAAGCATTTAACCAAATTATGTTGACGATTCAGGAACAATCGTAAGAGAGATTAAGGATTATGAGCTTCCAAGTTGAAGGAAAAGTTGCAGTTGTTACCGGTGGCTCATCTGGGATTGGGCTGGCTGCTGTTGAAATACTGGTTGCAGAGGGTGCAAAAGTTGCTTGGTGTGGTCGCGATGAAGAACGTTTAAATGCTTCTAAGCACTATATTTTAGAAAAATTTCCACATGCCAATATTTTTACCAAAGCATGTAATGTTTTGAAAAAAGAAGAAGTTCAGCAATTTGCCAAAGAGGTCAAACTCAATTTGGGCAATGTGGACATGCTTATTAACAATGCGGGACAAGGCCGTGTTTCAAATTTTGAAAATACGCAAGATGAAGACTGGATGAAAGAGATTGAGCTGAAATATTTCAGTGTTTTACATCCGGTACGGGCTTTTCTTGACGACTTAAAACAGTCAGCAAATGCCTCAATTACCAATGTGAATTCGTTACTGGCATTGCAACCGGAACCCCACATGATTGCGACTTCATCTGCACGCGCTGCACTGTTGAATTTAACCCATTCGTTGGCGCATGAGTTTACTCAGTATGGCGTTCGTGTGAACTCGATTTTACTCGGAATGGTGGAATCTGCGCAGTGGAAACGCCGTTATGAAACCCGTTCAGATTTAAATCTGTCATGGGAAGAGTGGACCGGCAATATCGCAAAAAATCGTGGCATTCCTATGCAGCGTTTAGGCCGTCCAGAAGAGCCTGCACGTGCTTTAGTTTTCTTGGCATCACCATTGGCATCTTACACCACAGGTTCGGCAATAGATGTCTCGGGTGGTTTTAACAAACATTTATAAATATCAGGTGCTGTCATGAAAAAGTTGATGATGATTGGTTTTGGCGCAATGGCAGCAGAAGTGTATGCCCACTTGCCCCAAGATCTGCAACTCAAGTGGATTGTCGTGCCATCTCGCAGCATTGAAAAAGTGCAATCACAAGTCTCTTCCGAGATTCAGGTGATTTCCGATATTGAGCAATGTGATGGTACGCCAGACTATGTCATTGAGGTGGCAGGTCAAGCAGCAGTAAAAGAGCATGCTCAAAAAGTTTTAGCGAAAGGCTGGACCATTGGACTGATTTCGGTGGGTACTTTGGCTGATAACGAGTTTTTAATTCAGCTTAAACAAACTGCCGAAAAAAATGATGCCCATCTGCATTTACTGGCAGGGGCTATCGCAGGTATTGACGGTATTTCTGCTGCTAAAGAAGGTGGCTTGCAAAAGGTCACTTATAAAGGCTGTAAAAGTCCAAAAAGCTGGAAGGGCAGTTATGCAGAGCAATTGGTCGATTTAGACCATGTTTCAGAACCTACGGTCTTTTTTACTGGAACTGCTCGTGAAGCTGCCATGAAATTTCCGGCCAATGCCAACGTTGCAGCAACGATTGCACTTGCAGGACTTGGAATGGATGAAACCATGGTTGAGTTAACTGTTGATCCAACCATCAACAAAAACAAACACACTATTGTGGCAGAAGGTGGCTTTGGACAAATGACCATTGAACTGGTGGGTGTGCCATTGCCAAGTAACCCGAAAACATCAACTTTGGCTGCGCTTAGCGTGATTCGTGCTTGTCGCAACAGTGTAGAAGCAATACAGATTTAAGAAGGATTTGATCATGGCAAAGGAAATTTATATTGCAGGTGAATGGCGATTAGGCCGTGGTGCAGTCATTCAAAGCCTATTTCCGGCAGATCAGTCGGTAAACGCTGAGCTTTCAACAGCAACGCTTGAAGATGTAAATGAAGCAATTGAAAAAGCAGATCAGGCTTGGCGTCAACCGAGCTGGAGAAACAGCTTGCCGCATGAGCGCGCACGTATTCTCTACAAAGTTGCAGACATTATTGAAGCGCGTGTAGATGAATTATCAAAACTACAAACCCGCGATAATGGTAAGCCTTTAACCGAAACTCGTGGCTTGGTGATGAGTGCTGCGGCAACTGCACGTTATGTTGCAGCTGCATGTGAAACACTAAATGATGAACTCACCACCCAACGTGCTCCAGACTTTATGACCATGAGTGTGCATGAACCTGTAGGGGTTGTGGCAGCTATTACTCCTTGGAACTCTCCAATTGCGAGTGAAGTTCAAAAGCTTGCTCCAGCTTTGGCAGCAGGAAATGCCGTGGTGTTAAAACCAGCAGAAGCAACCTCACTGATTGCTTTAGAACTTGCCAAAATTTTTGAAGAAGCAGGTTTACCAAAAGGCTTACTTAGTGTGTTAGTAGGGCGTGGTTCTGTAATTGGTGACGCAATTGCTCAGCACCCATTGGTTCGTAAAATTTCTTTTACAGGTGGAACAACCACGGGTCGTCATTTGGCACATATTGCCGCAGATAAACTCATTACCACTTCGCTTGAGTTAGGTGGTAAGTCACCAACCATCGTTTTACCGGATGCAGATGTCGAACTGGCTGCTAAAGGTGTGGCTTACGGTATTTTTAGCTCGGCAGGCCAAGCGTGTATTGCAGGTTCTCGCTTGTTTATTCATAGCAGTCTTTACGATCAGTTTTTAACGCGTTTGGTTGAAATAACCAAAGGCTTACGTGTGGGCCATCCGGAACAAGCTGGTGTGCATTTAGGTCCACTGGTCAATGACAAACATTTGCAGTCAGTTGACCGCTATGTACAGCTTGCCAAAAGCGAAGGTGGTCAAGTTCTGATTGGTGGTGAAGCGCTTACGACTGGTGACTATGCCAAAGGAAGCTATTACCTACCAACGATTATCACGGGCTTAAATAACAGTGCTCAAACCTGTCAGGAAGAAATTTTTGGCCCTGTTTTAGTCGTTATGAAGTATGACAACGAGCAAGATTTAATTGCTCAAGCCAATGACAGTTGTTTTGGTCTTGCCGCAGGTATCTGGACTGAAAGTTATCGTAAAGCTTGGCGTATTGCACGTGCATTAGAAGTGGGAACGGTATGGATTAATACCTATAAAAAATTCTCGATTAGTGCGCCGTTTGGTGGCTTTAAAGACAGTGGGATTGGGCGCGAAAAAGGCCGTTTGGGCATTTTATCGTACATGCAACAAAAGAGTATTTATATGGGGCTGAATGAACAGCCTAACCCTTGGTGCGATTAATAAATTCAAGGACTGAAAACAAATTTTGAGGAACAGATATGACTGAACGTGTAAATGTAGGCGAAGCAATCGCAAGAGTTTTAGAAGCGCACCAAGTTGATAGTATTTATGGTGTTATTTCCATCCACAATTTACCTATTGCCGATGCGGTAGGGCGCCGTGAAAAAATGCGCTTTGTTGCAGCACGTGGTGAAGCGGGTGCGGTTACTATGGCAGATGCACACTCACGCTTTAAAGGCCTAGGGGTAGCGTTGACCAGTACAGGTGCTGGCGCTGGTAATGCAGTAGGTTCACTGATTGAAGCAATGAATGCGGGTAGTCCTGTATTGCATTTAACGGGTCAAGTTGAGCGTGAATATCTCGACCGTGATGCAAGCTTCATCCATGAAACCAAAGACCAACTTACATTCTTGCGCGCATCAAGCAAAGCAGCGTTCCGTATCACCAGTCCAGACAATGCTGTTGGCGTGATTCGTGAAGCTATTCGTGTTGCAACCACAGTTCCAATGGGACCTGTCAGTGTTGAATTACCCATTGATGTACAAGCAGCAGAAATTGATTTACCACTTAATCTTGGGCCAGTGAAAGCACTTGAGTTGCCACAGGCAGAGCAAGCTGAAATTGATCTTCTTGTCAGTGAAATCAAAAAGGCAAAACGTCCGATTTTCTGGATTGGCGGTGGAACTTTAAATAGCGTTGCAGAAGTTAAAGCAATTGCAGATTTAGGCATTCCGGTTGTTTCATCGACTCATGCTCGTGGGGTGTTGCCAGATGATCATCCACGTAGTTTAGGTGCTTTCCATAACTCGGCAGGCGTTGAGCAATTATTAAAAGATGCTGACTTGATGGTTGTGGTGGGCTCTCGTTTACGTAGTAATGAAACTAAAACTTATTCGGTTGAATTTCCTGAAAACATTATTCAGGTAGATGCAAACCCAGTAGCTCAGCAACGTAATTACAAAATCCGCAACTTCATTTGTGGCGATGCCAAAGATGTCTTAACACGTGTGTTAGAACAGCTTCAAGGAACTTCAAAAGTTGATGCCGATTACGATGCTGCTGTAGTGGCTGCTAAACAGGCTGCAATTGATGCACTGCGTAAACAAATCGATCAGTACGCTTTAATTTGTGATCACTTACGTGCAGCTTTACCTCAAGACGGTATTTTTGTACGTGATATCACCATGTCGGGTAGTACATGGGGCAGTCGTTTATTCCCGGTACAAACACCAAACCAAAACATCCACTCGCTTGCGGGGGCAATTGGTTTAGGTCTTGCAACAGCAATCGGTGCTTCGATTGCTAACCCTGACAAAAAAGTAATTGGTTTAGTCGGTGATGGTGGCTTAATGCTTGGTATTGGTGAGATTGCAACTATGGTGCAAGAAAACACCAATATGGTCTTAATGATTATGAATGACGGTGGTTATGGTGTAATGCGTGGCATTCAAAATAACTACTTTGGTGGTCGTCAGTATTTCAATGAATTACATACACCTGACTATAAACTCCTTGGTGAATCAATGGGTGTGAAAAGCTGGAAAGTCGGTAGTGCAGATGAGTTTAAAACGGTTATTCAAGAGGCTGTTGCTTTTGAAGGACCAACCGTGATCGAGCTCGATATGAACTCGATTGGACCATTAAACTTCGCGGGTCCACCGCAAAAGAAACTGTATTAACCAGTTTGGATGGTTTAGTACATATGCGATGGGAGCTGCTAAGCCATCCTTTTTTTAGATAAATTTTTTTGTCTAAAAAACAATAAAAACGAAGTTTTACAGGTAAAACAAATAAAGTTCCAGCAGGACGCTGGAACTCAATCAAGGATGTAGAGATGAAAAAGACTTCATTGATCATGGCATTCATTGCACCGCTTACGCTGGGGGTAAGCGTCAATGCATTTGCAAAAGACTCATTGCTTGAATGGAAAAGTGATGATGGCACAGATTCATTAAAGTTAGGTGGGGTGGTTCGGTTAAATCAACGTTATGAAGATTGGGAAGGGCCAAACCGCGGTTTCGGTAAACTCTATTTTGATATTTTCAGGGTAGATCTCAAAGGTAAGTTTGATGATGCCTATATCAACGCCAGCTATCTATTTCAAGACCAACAGAAAACGTCCATTGAAAAAGCGTACGTGGGCTATAACCTAGATGCCAATAATAGCATTGAAGCGGGTTTGGTTTATAAACCATTTACGATTTATCCCTATCCGCAAAATGGCTGGACCTATCATATTCCATTCTTTTTAGGATATGGCAATAACATTGCACCAGGGATCAACTGGAATTATCACAACAAAGATTGGGATGTAAAACTCGGTTATTACCCGCAAATGTTAGAAACCAACTTGCGTTATTCACCTGAAAGTGCAACTTATGATGACTTGCAAGAAAATGCATTTCCATCTCAAAAAGCTTATCAGAATGAAAAACGTCATCAGTTTAATACCCGCATTGTGCGCAAGTTAGAAACTGATTTCGGTAAGCAAGAGTTTGGTGTCTCGGGTGCAATCGCTCAGCTACATAACAAAGTGACTGATAAAGACGGTAAATATTATGCAGTCGGTTTGCATACCGAAAACAACTACAAACGCTTTAACTTACAAAGTTCGGTCATTCACTATCAGTACGATGCTAAAAATCCGGATGGTGTAAATAGTGACATGACCTTAATGGGCAATAATGGTTTTACACCTGCTTATTTCATTGCTTCGGAAGGAACCATTGCCAGTTTAAACCTTGCCTATACGTTGCCTGTGACCAATATGGGCAAGCTAAAAGCCATTAAGTTTTATAATGATTATAGTTATCTTGATAAAAAACGTGATGATTGGTCAGACTCGCAAATGAATACCACAGGAATGATGTTTATTGCTTCACCATTTATGGTTTGGGCAGATTATACCTGGGGGAAAAACTCTAACATTATTGGTGGGGCAACCAACTCAACAGGGTATACCTCTGCAATTTCACCAAACAGCGATAAATGGCTATACCGTATTAACTTTAATATCGGCTTTACTTTCTAAAGTAAGCAATATTAAAAAAACCACGCAATCGGCGTGGTTTTTTTATTTAATAAGTGAAAATTTTTAATACCTGTTTTTTTCAAACTTATTCCAAAACACAAAGGCAGTTACAAAGGCCAAAATTGTTAGCGCGAAAATATAATACATCGCACCAATATCACTATATTGACTGAGCCAATGAACTAAAGGCAGCGTCATACCGCCAACAATTGCATACGATAAATTATAAGAAAATGAAATGCCCGAGAAACGCACAGGCGCGGGGAACATTTTAACCATACTGCTCGACACCATGCCGACAGTACCTGAGCATAGACCTAACAACATATATAAACCAAAAATAGTTGAATGTGCCGCATGACCTAAACTGTTATAAAAAACTGCCGCTGTAAGTGCCACGGCAAGCGCACCGACCATCATGACTTTGCCACAGCCAAAACGGTCAGCAAAATAGCCTGCTAAAATACAGCCCACCATTTGCATGACAATGGCTGCACTTTGCATTTCAAAAGTCTGTGCGCGCTCAAAGCCAAATGAACCAATCAACAAATTTGGCATGGCTAAAATCACCACCACCACACATCCCGTTAAAAACCATGTAAATAACATGCCAATTGCAACGGCTGTTTTATGCGTTTTTAAGACTTGTTTTACAGGCATTTCTTTAGAAATTTCTTTACGGGCCTGCATGGCTTTAAACACAGGGGTTTCTTTCAAATACGTTCTTAAATAAAGTGCAACGAGTCCAAAAATACCACCCACAATGAAAGGAATACGCCACGCCCAGTCATGGATTTGTCCTTCACTAAAATTAAGTGAAATCCATAAAGACATGAGCGCGCCTAGTAAAATTCCTAAAGACAGTCCGGCAGTTAATAAACCATTTGCTAGTCCGATTTTTCTTTCAGGCACGTGTTCAGATACAAAGGTCCATGCAGCTGGAATTTCACCCCCAATCGCAATCCCTTGTACCACACGCATAAGTAACAAAAGTAGGGGTGCCAAATATCCGATATTTTCAAAAGTGGGCAAAATCCCGATAAACAGGGTAGGCAGCGCCATCAGCAAAATAGAAAGCGAAAATAGTTTTTTACGCCCCACCAAATCACCAAAATGGGCCATGACAACCCCGCCTAAGGGCCTAAAAAAATAACCTGCTGCAAAAATGCCATAAGTATTGAGCATGGCCCAAAACGGACTAAGCGTGCTTGGGAAAAAGAGGTCGGAAATGATTTTGGCGTAAAACACATAAATCACAAAATCGTAAAACTCTAAAGCTCCACCCAATGAAGAAAGGGCAAGAGTTCGTTTATCTTCTTTATTAAGATAGTTCGCGTCCTGCAAAGTTAAGTCCTGATCCATTTTTTACTTAATTGTTGTAATTGAAGTTTGGATATTAATGGAAAAGTGAAATAAAAGTAAATGGAGGAAATTTGTTCTATAGGGCAACGCAGATTGGACTTACGCAGATCAAAAAGCTTTAAAACAAAAAACGCTTTAGATAAAACAAAAACAGATGTAGGAATGACTTTTCTTTTGGGGCGTTCAGCGACACAATAAAACTTGTCATAGCCAGTTTAATAAGAGATTCAAAGGATGAGTGTGGTTTTACCTGTCGCGAAGCGTGGTGAAGATATTTTAAAACTAATTGCGGCTCCTGTTTCTGCAAATGAGTTAAACAGTAATTGGCTTTATCAGCTTGCTGATGCTATGCATGCGACAATGCTTGAGCGCAATGGAGTGGGGATTGCTGCACCGCAAGTTTATATCTCTAAACGCGTTATTATTGTGGCTTCTCGACCAAATCCACGCTATCCGGATGCGCCTGAAATGAATGCTGTGGTCATGGTAAATCCAGAAATTTTAGAATTTTCGAGTGAAACGTGTTTGGGCGAAGAAGGCTGCTTAAGTGTACCGGATGAGCGTGGACAAGTTGAACGTGCAGAAATGGTCAAGGTGAAATACTTAACACTTCAGGGTGAAGCAGTTGAAACAATTTTTCACGGTTTTCCTGCTCGTATTGTTCAACACGAGGTCGATCATTTAAATGGAATCTTGTTTGTAGAAAGAATAAGCTAATCTTCAGTTTAAAGTTTTGAAAAACCTATAATGAGCTTGAAATAAATAAGAGAACAGAATTAAAATATTTATATCGTGATTTTTAACTCATTACAAAAGATATAATTTTAATATTATCAGCAGGTTGTGCTGAAATTTTGCGCGATGTTGTAAATCTCCTCATTTAAGGTTACTGACCATGAAAACCCCTCTCCCAGATTATTTGGCAAATGTTATAGAAGCCTGTGACATCGATAACAGCGGTCATCTCGCCGATTATATTCCTGAGTTGGCCAATGCAAACCCAAATCGATTAGCTTTAGCAATGTCTACGGTAGATGGTGAAATTTATTCGGTCGGCGATGATGATGTTGAATTCACCATACAATCGATTTCTAAACCTTTTGTGTATGCTTACGTTTTACAACAACTTGGCATTGATGCAGTTCTTGCGAAAGTAGGGGTAGAGCCTTCGGGGGAAGCATTCAATGAAATCTCCTTGGGTAAAGATGGTCGTCCAAAAAACCCGATGATTAACTCTGGCGCAATTACTGTACATTCCTTGATTCAGGTCAAACATGGTTTGCATAGTGCAGAAATTCTACGCCGTTTTATGAGCGAGCTTGCTGGTCGCGAATTAAGTTTTGATGAGTCTGTTTATGATTCGGAAGTCAAAACCGCCTACCGTAATCTTTCGATCGGTTATATGTTGCGAACGGTGGGAATTTTAGAAACTGACCCAGTCGATATTGTGAATGGTTACATTCGTCAATGTGCGATCATGGTTACAGTTAAAGATCTGGTACGTATGGGCAGTGTACTTGCCAATGGTGGGGTTGACCCTAAAACTGGAAAACGCCTCTTGAACCGATCTGTGGTTAGACAAGTGCTCAGTGTCATGATGAGCTGTGGTATGTACGATGCAGCAGGCGACTGGCTTTCAACAGTAGGCATTCCTGCTAAAAGTGGAGTAGCAGGTGGTATTTTGGGGGTGTTACCGGGGCAGGTCAGTATCGCTGCTTTTTCACCTCGACTAGATGAGCATGGTCATAGTGTTCGAGGTATCGATATTTTAGAGCGATTATCTCGTGACATGGGGCTACACCTCATGGAAGGTACACCTTCTGCACAAACGATTGTACAAAGTCATTACCGCACAGGAAAAGATGCATCATTAAGTGTGTATGTGCTTCGAGGTGTATTGAAGTTTACCGAAGCTGAAATGTTGTTGCGTATTTTACAAGACGAGACCACTGACCAAAGCACAATCGTGATTGATTTAACCCAGATTTCACTTATCCACGATGTGGGTAAACGTATGTTCTTAGAAGGTGTAGATCGTCTGATTGATGATGGTCATACCCTTGTTTTGGTTGATCCTGAACAGCGCCTAGATCATGCGAGAACCGCTAAAGATCGAGAACTTCATGTTTATCATGATTTCGATGATTTATTAGAAAAGCATGAGATCCGCTCTAAAAAAAAGACTTATAGCGACATCGCGGCACTTCTAAATTGTTGAGGTGTTTTTCCTAGATGTCGCTTAAACATTGCACTGAACGCGCTGGGGTTGGTATACCCCAGTGACTCTGAAATTTGGGCAATAGATTCGCCATTCGCGATTTTACTCAAGGCAAGTGCAATATGCATTTGCTGTACCCATGCCCGATAAGACAGCCCCGTTTCTTTTTGAAACATGCGCATTAAAGTTCTAGAACTCGCACCAATATCATCGGCCCAATCTGTTAAATCTTTTGAACTGTCAGGCGTATGTAATAACTCTTGACAAATTTTTAATAATCGTTTGTCTTTCGGCCACGGAATCTGAATAGGCAACAAATTGGCCCGATGGATTTCTTCAAAAATCAAAATTTGTAAAGAACGGGAAAGTTCTTGAGAAGTGGCCGTATTTGGAGCATCTTCTCGTTCAATTTCATTTAAACGTATTAAAAGCTCATGCAACAGGTTGCTTACTCGAATAATAAAGCAATGTTGTCCCATGAGTGCGGCTGCATTTACTTCAACCAACGCCGTATTTAACTTCACGTGACTCAGTGAAATCACACTGTGCTCTACATTTGCCGGAATCCATAACGCACACATGGGCGGCACAATCCAGACATGATTAGGTGTAAACACCTGAATGTTGCCAGTGGACGCATATAAAAACTGAGCACGTGTATGCGTGTGGGTAGGCGTGATTTCTCGGTAAGAATGTTCAGAAGAGAGTCCAATTACCAGTTCAGACAAATCGGACTGAATAAGAGAATCGGACATAAGCTATCCTAAAAGTTGTCACTTATACAATGATTATTGGAAGATAACTTTATAAGCGACAATTTACAATAAGCATCTCATTTAAAAATATTGGAGTTTTTCAGGTATGACGTCTTCAATACAATTGAAAGATGGTATTGCCAATACCGTTGCAAATGATCAGTCTCAAGGAATGATTATTAAAATTGTAGGCGCCGTGGCGGTTGCACATTTACTGAACGATTTAATTCAGGCAGTGCTACCAGCCATCTATCCAATGCTAAAAGCAAACTTTGCGCTGAGTTTTGCGGAGGTTGGCCTGATTTCGTTTGTATATCAAATTACAGGTTCGCTGCTACAGCCTTGGATTGGACTTTATACCGATAAACATCCAAAACCGTATCTTCTCCCACTTGGAATGGTCGTCACATTCTGCGGCATTATCTTGTTAGCCTTTTCGCCAAGTTTTGCCGTGTTGTTATGTGCATCTGCACTGATTGGGGTAGGGTCTGCCACCTTTCATCCAGAAGCTTCGCGTGTGGCGCGTATGGCATCAGGTGGGCGCTTCGGTACAGCTCAGTCGACTTTCCAAGTGGGCGGAAATACAGGTACTGCCATTGGTCCATTATTAGCAGCATTATTAATTGTTCCATTTGGGCAGCATGCAGTTGCGGGCTTGGTGATATTTGCACTTTTAGCGATTTGGGTTTTATTCGGTGTAAGCCGCTGGACAGTAAACCATGCTAAAAGTCAGGTGGTTACACGTGCTACGCAAGCACATACCAAATTGCATGGCCGTAAGCTCATTATCGCCTTGGGCACAATTAGTGTGTTGATGTTTGCTAAATTTACTTACATTGCCAGCATTAGTAACTATTTTACTTTTTATTTAATTCAAAAGTTCCATATTAGTATTCAAACAGCTCAATTACACTTATTTGCTTTTTTGGCAGCTGTGGCTGTAGGTACATTTGCGGGTGGCCCAATTGGCGATAAGATCGGCCGTAAAGCTGTGATCTGGGTTTCATTTGTTGGCATGGCGCCGTTTGCATTAATGATGCCGTATGCAAACTTATTTTGGACAACGGTTTTCTCAATTATTGCAGGTTTGGTGTTGTCATCTGCTTTTGCAGCGATGGTGGTTTATGCACAAGAAGCTGTTCCGGGCCGTGTAGGCATGATTGCAGGTTTAATGTTTGGCCTTATGTTTGGGGTCAGTGGTATTGCCGCAGCGGGGCTAGGGCATTTAGCAGATATTAACGGCATTGAATGGGTATTTGGTTTATGTTCATTGTTGCCATTACTTGGTTTTGCAACTGCACTTTTACCAAACACAAAAGTTAAATAAATGAAAAGACTCTCAGCCATATTCAGCTGAGAGTCTTTTTAATATGAACATAGCCTCATTAGAAAGACTATTTTTGAACACCAAACTTAAATACGGTAACACTGTTATAAGTTTGATTTGGGTTTAAACGTGTAGACGGGAAAGCCGGTTGATTCGGGCTATCTGGAAAATGCTGTGTTTCTAATGCTAGCGCGTCTGCTTGTCGATAGAGCACACCATTTGCGCCAACAATATTTCCTAATAAATGATTGGCTGTATACATTTGGACACTTGGTTCAGTGGTTAAAACCTGCATGGTTCGTTTAGATTTTGGATCAACTACAACAGCCGCAAGATTGAGTTTCCCTTGAGACTTTTGATTAATTACCCAAGTTTGGTCATAGCCATATCCATAGGCCAATTGCTGATTATTCGCTCGAATATCTTTCACAATCGCCTTAGGCGTCCGAAAATCAAAAGGCGTACCTGCAACTGAAGCAATTTCACCTGTTGGTAAAGAGTTTTGATCGGTTACCAATATACGGTCTGCATTGAGTTGTACCACATGATCTAGCACGCCATAAGGATTGTTCCCAGCACCTGATAAGTTGAAATAACTGTGGTTGGTGAGGTTGACGACTGTAGGCTGATCAGTTTTGGCTTTATATTCAATCTTAAATTCATTTTGATCTGAAAGACTGTAGATCACTTCTACATCTAATTTTCCGGGAAAACCTTGATCTCCATTTGGACTGGTTAACTTCAGAGAAGCTTTAACAGTTTCACCTTTAGAAACGAGGGGTTTAACTTGCCAAACACGTTTATCAAAACCAGGATTGCCGCTATGTAATGAGTTCGGGCCATTATTTTTTTCGAGGTTATACGTTTTTCCATCTAAGCTAAATTTAGCATTGCCAATCCGGTTCGCATAACGACCAATTAATCCGCCAAAATGAATGCCTTCCTTGGTATCAGTGACTTCATAGCCTTTTAGATTATCGAAGCCCAAAACGATATTATTTTGTTTGCCTTGGGCATCGGGAGTCAAAATCTGGGTAATTACACCACCAAAACTAATAAAAGATATCGAGACTCCATTGTTATTACTCATGGTGTATAGATCAACTTTTTGGCCGTCTTGAGTCGTACCATATGGTTTTACATTTAACGTTGCTGCATTGGTAAGTTGTGCAAAGCTATAAACCGTAACACCTAAAATTGCTAATTTTTTCATGCTTATACTCTATTTTGTAATAGTAAGACTGGATGAATATAAGATTGATTTTTCATCTTTTTAAAGAGGTTTTTATTATATATAGTGTTAATAATAATCGATCAGTTAATGCTGAGTAGTGAACAGCTGATACCATTTAGGGTTATAAACAAATTAATTTTATTAGCAAACTTCAGCAGTAAGCTATTTTTATGAATCATCCTAATTCAATTTTAAAATTTTCACTTGGTCTAAGTAGTCTCTCGTTTGATGTAGACAGCCAGCACATTCACGTTGAGCAGGGCTTAGGTTTTATTAATTCAAAAAGTATCAGCAATAGTGTTATTGATGAGCTTGCGATTGAAAAGATGATTTATTTTATTGAAGAAATCATCGAGTCACAGCCACTCAGAAATCTCAATATAAATGGTATAGCCGTTACGGCTGATACCGCCATGGCACAACTGAGTAAGTTATTTTTTAGTGCTAAAAAGCAAATCAGCCGTACTGAGCTTGAGCATGGATTTAATGATTTTATTGAACGTTTGAGTTACTACACAAACCAAGTGGTTCCAAATCAGCTTTATATTTTTACCTACTTTGTATTTATTCGAGAGATGATGCATCACTTACGAGTTGAGGAAATTCAGATCCTTTAAGAAATGATTTCTCAGCCTGCCAATTCATCATGAATCCAGTTTAAAAATAACTCAATTTTAGGAATAAATTGGTGGGTTCGTGGATATACCAAGTGATGAGCAGAGATTGGAATCGATAGCTCATCTGCAAAAACTCTAACCAACTTTCCAGATTCTAAATAATTTTGGGTAAGCAAATTACTTTCTAAAACAAAACCTAGCCCGTGTGTGGCCGCCTCAAGTGACATATAAGAGCGGTCAAAACTCAAAGTGTAGGGAAACTCAGGAATGCTTAAACCCTGATGGGCAAACCATTGGGGCCAAGTAACTAAAGTTGAACGCGATAAAATTAGTTCTTTCTTTAATAAATCTTGAGGTTTATGAACTGGACTACGTTCCAGTAGCTTAGGGGACGCAAGCACTTCAAGCTTTTCATTACGAATGGTTCTGATTTCTACCCCTGTCCAGTTGGGTAAACCATGACGAATATCAATATCGATCTTATCGCGGGTAAAGTGCAAATTTTCATACGAACACGATAGGTTAACCTGAATCATGGGGAACTTTTCTTTAAATGACTCGAGGCGAGGGAGCAACCAAAGCAAACCAAAACTTGGAGATGAGTGAATATATAAACTGTCTTTAGGACTTTTATCGGCAGCTTTTTCAGTGGCTAACATCAGGTTATGCAAAATGGTGGTGACATCTTGAAAATAGCGCTCACCAGAAGGGGTAAGCGTCACACCACGCGCACCACGAATAAATAAACTCTGCCCAATCATTTCTTCAAGCTTAGCAATTTGATGACTCACTGCTGAAGGCGTGAGATTCAAATGCTCGGCTGCCTTAGCAACATTGCCGAAACGAGCGGTTTGTTCAAAAGCCTGTAATGTTTTAATTGAGGGCATCTGGTTGAAATTGTTTTCACTGCTATCCATGAAATGATCCGTTTTTATCCCTAAAACTTATTTGAAAATAGCATAGGCGTGAATTTTTTTCATGCCTTGTTGAATTCGACATGATTGCTGGGCTTTGTGAAAAAAGACATTCTAAGTCAGAACTCAGGAAATAAAGCGTAAAAGAGGATTCAACATGTTACTACAAGGAAAAGTGGCATTAATTACGGGTGCAGCATCAGAACGTGGAATTGGTCGAGCAACCGCAGAAATCTTTGCACAACAAGGTGCCAAAGTCATTATTGTTGATTTAGATCTTGCTCATAGCCAAAACGCTGCAAAGGCGCTTGGCGAAGGACATATGGGTCTTGCTGCAAACGTTGCGAACGAAGAACAGGTCAAAGTAGCTGTTGAACAAGCACTACAGCACTATGGCAAGATTGATATTTTAATTAACAATGCTGGTATTACTCAGCCAGTTAAAACCCTCGATATTCAACGCAGTGACTATGACCGTATTTTAGATGTCAGCCTGCGCGGAACACTGATTATGTCGCAAGCTGTTATTCCATCAATGAAGGCAAATGGTGGTGGAAGCATTGTCTGCCTATCTTCAGTTTCAGCACAGCGCGGCGGTGGTATTTTTGGCGGGCCACACTATAGTGCTGCTAAAGCTGGCGTGTTAGGTCTGGCAAAAGCGATGGCTCGTGAGTTTGGTGGTGACCAGATTCGTGTAAATTCTCTTACTCCAGGTCTAATCCAGACTGATATTACTGGCGGTTTAATGAATGATGACCGTCGTCACGACATTTTGGCAGGTATTCCACTTGGCCGTTTAGGTAAAGCGCAAGATGTTGCAAATGCGGCATTATTTTTGGCAAGTGATCTGTCAGCTTACTTAACTGGTGTCACACTTGATGTAAATGGTGGCATGCTGATTCATTAACGCTTGTCATTTAAAAACTAAAAATAGAATGATGGTCACAAGAGGATACTGTGGCCAAATGTAAAGGGATTCGCATGATGGATACAGTATTTTCATCTGAAGTAGATACAACGATTCGTAAATCGGCGTATCGAAAAATTGCATTTCGGCTCATGCCATTTTTAATGCTTTGTTATTTTTGTGCCTATTTAGATCGAGTAAATGTGGGTTTTGCCAAACTCCAAATGATGAGCGATTTACAGTTTAGTGAAGCTGTATATGGGTTAGGTGCAGGTATTTTCTTTATTGGTTATTTTCTCTGTGAAGTACCAAGTAACATCGTACTTCACAAGGTAGGCGCAAGACGTTGGATTGCCCGAATCATGATTACATGGGGCATTTTGTCAGGCTGTTTTGCTTTTGTTCAAACTGAATGGCAATTTTACACCTTACGTTTTTTGCTTGGTGTCGCCGAAGCTGGACTAGCTCCGGGTTTGTTGCTCTACCTCACTTATTGGTTCCCATCTTACCGCCGTGCGCGCATGACCGTACTGTGGTTTATCGCGATTCCAATTTCAGGAATGATTGGTGGACCACTTTCAGGCTTAATCATGGACCGAATGAGCGGCGTACATGGCTGGTTTGGCTGGCAGTGGATGTTTGTAATTGAAGCCATTCCTACCGTACTTGTTGGCCTATTGGTACTCGCTGTTTTAAAAGACTCTGTTCAAGATGCCAACTGGTTAACCCAAGACGAAAAAAATTTGGTGAAGCAAGAGCTTGCTCAAGATAACCAGCATAAAGAAGGCCATGCAAGCGTCAAAGAGTTCATCGCGGATAAACGTTTATGGCTACTCGCAGGTATCTACTTTTGTGTAGTGATGGGCCAATACGCCATTACATTTTGGTTGCCAACTCTCATTCGTAACTCAGGTATTAGTGATAACTGGCATATTGGTTTGCTCACAAGCCTACCTTATATGTGTGCGATTGTGGTCATGATTTTGGCAGGGCGTAGTGGTGACCATTTCCAAGAACGCCGCTGGCACTTAATTATTCCGATGTGTGCAGGCGCTATAGCACTCACATTTGCGACTTTATTCGCTTCAAATCTAACGCTCTCTTTAATTTGCCTTTGCATCGCAGCCTCAGGTGTGCTGACGGCATCTTCTTTATTCTGGATGTTACCGACCAACTTTTTGGGTGGTGTTTCCGCAGCGGCAGGTATTGCAGCAGTGAATAGCTTCGCCAATCTTGCAGGATTTTGCTCACCTTATTTAATCGGTTGGGTCACTACCAACACAGGTTCAAATGCAATCGGTATGTTCTTAATCACAGCAGTATTAATTTTCGGTGCCAGTCTGGTTCTGCGTGTTCCAGCAAAACTGGTTAATCGTTAATAAGGAATAGTAAATGACAATGTTAAATGTTGATAAAGCAGGCCAAATTGCCGAGTTGCAACAACGTGCCTACCACATTCGCCAACATGCTTTACGCATGGGGCAAGTACAAGGTCAAGGTTATGTTGGACAAGCTTTGGGGGCTGCAGATCTACTGGCAGTATCTTATTTTCATGCGATGAAATATCAGCCAGAAAACCCCGAATGGGAAGACCGTGACCGTTTTTATCTCTCTATTGGGCATTATGCAATTGCACTTTATGCGGCCTTAATTGAAGCAAAAATTATCCCGCTTGAAGAACTTGAAACCTACGGTGCAGATGACAGTCGTCTACCGATGTCGGGTATGGCTTCGTATACGCCGGGCATGGAAATTACAGGTGGTTCATTGGGTCACGGTCTTGGAATTGCAGTCGGTGCATGTTTAGGGCTAAAACAGAAAAAGTCGGATGCTTTTGTATATAACTTACTGTCCGATGGAGAGCTAAATGAAGGCTCAACATGGGAAGCCGTGATGTCTGCTTCACATTGGAAACTAGATAACTTGATTGCCATTATTGATGTGAATAATCAGCAGGCAGATGGGCACTCCAGCGAAATTTTAGCGTTTGAGCCAATTGTTGATCGTTGGCAGTCATTTGGTTGGTACACCCAACGCGTAGATGGCAACAACATGGAAGCGTTACTTGAGGCATTCGATCAAGCGCGAAACCATGAGGGAAAATGCCCACGCGTCATTATTTGTGACACCAAAATGGGTAAAGGCGTGTCGTTCTTGGAAAGCCGCGAAAAAACACACTTTATTCGTGTTGATGAACATGAATGGGACGATGCTTTAAATATTTTGACCCACTACGGACAGTAAGGAATATACCATGAGCCAGTTAGCTAATCCTCCTAAGAAAAAACTAACCACTTCTGCAATGATTGCTTCTATTGCTGCCGAGGGCCAACCGACTAAACCAGCTCCATTTGGACATGCACTGAATGCCTTGGCAAAAGAGCGTGACGATATCGTAGGTTTATCAGCAGATTTATCAAAATATACAGACCTACATATTTTTGCCAAAGAAAACCCCGACAAGTTTTTCCAAATGGGCATGGCAGAACAACTTTTGATGAGCGCAGCAGCAGGACTTGCTCGTGAAGGATTTGTTCCTTTTGCGACGACCTATGCTGTGTTTGCATCACGCCGTGCCTATGACTTTATTTGTATGGCAATTGCGGAAGATAACCTGAATGTCAAAATTGTGGCAGCACTTCCGGGGCTAACCACGGGTTATGGCCCAAGTCATCAAGCGACAGATGATATTGCGATTTTCCGAGCTATGCCGAACTTGATGGTTATCGATCCATGTGATGCCTTAGAAATAGAACAGGCGATTCCTCAGATTGCCGCGCATAATGGCCCCGTATATATGCGTTTATTGCGTGGACAAGTTCCGTTAGTGCTCGATAAATACAACTACCAGTTTAAATTGGGTAAGGCACAGGTGATTAAACCGGGTAAAGATTTACTCATTATTTCAACTGGTTTATTGACCATGCGTGCGCTTGAGGCAGCCGAAGAGCTTGAAAAAGAGGGCATTGAGGTTTCAGTGTTGCATGTGCCTACCATTAAGCCTTTAGATGAACAAACTATTTTGGATGAAGTCGCTAAAGGTGGGCGACCTGTTTTAACTGTCGAAAATCATTCAGTGATTGGTGGTTTAGGTGAAGCTGTCGGCTCACTACTTCTAAGAAATGGGCAACATCCTCGTTTTGACATGATTGGTTTGCCAGATGCATTTTTAGATGCAGGGGCATTACCAACTTTGCATGATCGCTATGGTATTTCAACTGAAGCAGTTAAAGAGAAGATTAAATCACATTTGAAGTAGAAAGATTAAACTTTCAAATTGAAAAGGGCGTGATGGAAATTCCTTCACGCCCTATTTTTAAACAGGGTTATTTAAAAATCTAAACAATCGAGTCATCTAAATTCGGCGCTAACCAACGCTTCGCTTCATCCAGTGTCCAACCTTTACGTTTCGCATAATCTTCAAGTTGGTCTTGAGAAATTTTACCCACGTTAAAGTATTCACTTTGAGGATGAGAATAATAGAAACCACTTACCGAAGATGGTGGCATCATTGCAAAATGTTCAGTCAGTTTGGTGCCAATTTTGTCGGTAGAACCTAACCAGTCAAATAATACTGCTTTTTCAGAGTGCTCAGGGCAAGCAGGGTAGCCTGGGGCAGGGCGAATACCGACGTATTTCTCTTTAATCAGTTCTTCATTGCTAAGCTGTTCATCAGCTTTATAACCCCAGAACTCTTTACGAATGCGTTCATGTAAGTGTTCTGCAAAGGCTTCAGCAAAACGGTCAGCCAATGATTGCACTAAGATTGCAGAGTAGTCATCACCTTTGGCTTTGTATTCATTTGCCAGTTCTTCTGCACCAAAAATCGATACAGTGAATCCGCCCAAGTAGTCTTGCTGCTCGCGGTCAGCACGAATGTAATCTGCCAAAGACAAGTTTGGTTTGCCTGTCACTTTGTCAGATTGCTGGCGTAAGTGCTCAAAAGTATGCGTAACATTTTGACCAGCTTCATCAAATACGCTGATGGTATCTGCATCTGTACGCTGAGCAGGGAACATACCAAATACGGCACGAGCATCAAAACGATTGTTGTCGATAATATCTTTCAACATCGCTTGTGCCTGGTTGTAAAGGTCAGTTGCTGCTTCGCCGACCACTTCATCTTCTAAAATTTTCGGGAATTTGCCAGTTAAACTCCAAGAAATAAAGAATGGCGTCCAGTCAAAATAATCCACGAGTGTAGCAAGCGGATAATTCTTTAAAACTTGTGTTCCCAAAAGATTTGGTTTTGGTGGCACGTAGCTTTCATCAATTTTAAAACCATTTTCAACCGACTCTTTATAAGTCAGTTTGGCCGCTTTTGGTTGTTTGTTGGCTAAACGCTCACGAATTTTGGCATATTCAGCACGATGCTCTTCAATAAATGCACCACGCATTTCTTTCGAAAGCAAGGTTGTCGCTACACCAACAGCACGTGAAGCATCGGCAACATAAATTACCGCATCGTTTTGATACTGAGGGTCAATTTTTACTGCTGTGTGGGCTTTAGAAGTGGTTGCGCCACCAATTAATAAAGGAATGTTAAAGCCTTTACGCTGCATTTCTTTAGCAACAAACACCATCTCATCTAAAGATGGGGTGATCAGACCAGATAACCCAATGATGTCACATTTTTCATCAATCGCAGTTTGCAAGATTTTCTCGCAAGGGACCATTACGCCAAGGTCAACAATGTCATAGCCATTACAGCCAAGTACTACGCCTACAATATTTTTACCAATATCGTGTACGTCACCTTTAACCGTTGCCATTAGGACTTTACCTTTAGACTGTCCTTCAGTCTTTTCAGCTTCGATGTACGGGTTGAGCCATGCCACTGCTTGTTTCATGACTCGGGCAGATTTTACAACTTGTGGCAAGAACATTTTGCCTGAACCGAATAAGTCACCGACGACGTTCATGCCGTCCATTAGTGGCCCTTCAATCACATCTAAAGGACGTTTTGATTTTAAGCGAGCTTCTTCGGTGTCTTGGTCAATATAAGTCGTAATACCTTTAACCAAGGCATATTCAAGACGTTTTTCAACTGACTCATTACGCCATTCAAGGTTTTCGGCTTCTTTTGTTGCACCACCTTGTCCACGGTATTTTTCTGCAACTTCAAGTAATTTCTCGGTTGCAGCCTGACCAGACTCACCTTGATTCTGATTTAAAATGACATCTTCAACCGCTTCTTTTAGCTCGGTAGGAATATCATCATAAATAGCCATTTGACCTGCGTTCACAATACCCATGGTCATGCCTTGTTTGATGGCATGGTACAAGAATACAGAGTGAATGGCTTCACGAACTGGCTCATTACCACGGAATGAGAACGAAACGTTAGACACACCGCCAGAAATCATGGCATGCGGTAAGTTCTGTTTAATCCAGCCCGTTGCTTCAATAAAATCGACTGCGTAGTTGTTGTGTTCTTCAATACCAGTCGCAACTGCAAACACGTTCGGGTCAAAAATAATATCTTCAGCAGGGAAGCCTACTTCGTTTACTAAAATGTCGTAAGAGCGCTTACAGATTTCACGTTTACGTTCAGCAGTGTCGGCCTGACCTACTTCGTCAAAGGCCATCACAATAATTGCAGCACCATATTGACGGCAGAGGCGGGCCTTTTCAACAAACTCGTCATAACCTTCTTTTAAGGAAATTGAGTTAACAACCGGTTTACCTTGTACGCATTTTAAGCCAGCTTCAATGATTTCCCATTTCGATGAGTCAATCATGATCGGCACACGTGAAATGTCAGGTTCGGATGCTACAAGGTTTAAAAAATGCACCATCGCATTTTGCGAATCGAGCATCCCTTCATCCATGTTAATGTCAATAATCTGTGCGCCAGCTTCGACTTGTTGCTGTGCAACTTCTAAAGCTTCGGCAAAGTTCTCTTCACGAATGAGACGTAAGAATTTTTTAGAACCGGTAACGTTAGTACGTTCACCAACGTTTACAAACAATGAATCATCATAAATATTAAATGGTTCTAAACCACTTAAGCGGCAAGCAGGTACCGTTTCAGGCACTTGGCGAGGCGCAATGTCTTTTACCGCATTGGCAATAGCTCGAATATGGTCTGGTGTCGTACCACAGCAACCACCAGTAATGTTAATCAAACCGCTTTCAGCAAACTCTTTTAAGAAAGCTGCAGTTTGCTCTGGAGTTTCATCATATTCACCAAATGCGTTTGGTAAGCCTGCATTTGGGTGCGCTGAAACAAAGGTATCTGCGACATCGGAAATAGTTTTTACGTGAGGGCGCATGGCATCTGCACCAAGGGCACAGTTAAAACCGATTGAAAGCAAATCGCCATGACGAACCGAGTTCCAGAAAGCTTCCGCTGTCTGACCTGTTAAAGTACGGCCTGATGCATCGGTAATGGTCCCTGAAATCATAATTGGTAATTCGCGACCAATTTGTTTAAAGACTTCTTTGACTGCAAAAATCGCTGCTTTACAGTTTAAAGTATCAAATACAGTTTCAATCAGAATGATGTCTGCACCACCTTCAATTAGTGCATGAGTCGCTTCAATATAATTTTCTTTTAGTTCATCAAAGCTAATGTTACGAAAAGCAGGGTTGTTCACATCTGGAGAGATTGAACATGTACGAGATGTTGGCCCCAGTACACCTGCCACAAAACGAGGCTTGTCTGGCGTTGAATACTTTTCGCAAGCTGCTTTGGCTAAACGTGCTGCTTCACGGTTAATCTCTGGAACAAGATCTTCCATGTGGTAGTCAGACATTGAAACACGTGTGCCGTTAAAGCTGTTGGTTTCAATAATGTCTGCACCAGCATCGAGGTAGGCTTCATGAATACCTTGAATGATTTGAGGCTGTGTTAGAACCAAAAGGTCATTGTTACCTTTTAAGTCATGTGCCCAATCAGCAAAACGCTCACCACGATAGTCAGCTTCTTCCAATTTATGGCGCTGGATCATGGTTCCCATTGCACCATCAATAATCAGAATGCGTTTAGCAAGAAGCGCTTTTAGGGTGGCAAGCGTAGACATAGAAAACCCCGATCTTTATATGAATTTAAAAATGCGGCGCTATTGTAACAGAATAGCAGCACAAATGATGATCTACGAAGGTCAGGTGTAGCTGACTAAAAAGTTAAAAAAGAGATCGCTTTATGTCAAAAACAAAAGAATTTTCATGAAATATTCATCAAATGATCATGATATTGAAATATTTCATGCTCAATATGCCGAAATATTACAGTTGCTTTGTATGAAAAATAGACACATGGGTCATTTTATTTATTTTTTTGCTGTAAAAATAAGCACAAAAGGAGCTCATAATTAATGGTTTAAATTATTGTATTTTAAGAAAAAAATAAAAACAGTCGGGGAAAGGTGCATCAAATGAGGTCAAAATATAAAAAATTGACTTCATCAGGCGCCTCTTTGTCATATAATTGTCATAATTTAATTTAAGAATACAGAGGATTTTATTATCCTCTTACCATCTGCATGAATTCTAATCTACCCCCTGTTTCGGATTCAAAACTTGCGGCAAACCTGCAAGCAAAATCGACGAATGTACATGTCCCGACACCTAAGTTTTTTATGCCGGTGTTTCTGACGATTATTATTGCAACACTTATTTATATTGGGTTTCAGGTCAGTGCTGATTTAGCGCATGTTCCACCTTTAAGCCTTTATTCAGTTATTCTTTTATCTACTGCACTCTTGATTGCACTAGGCTTTGAATTTGTAAACGGTTTCCATGACACTGCTAATGCAGTTGCAACGGTTATTTATACAAATGCTTTGCCTGCACCGGTTGCAGTCATGTGGGCAGGTTTTTGTAATTTCCTTGGGGTAATGGTCGCAAGTGGTGCTGTTGCGTATGGCATTATTGCATTGCTTCCAGTTGAACTTATTATGAACATGGGCAGTGGTGCTGGCTTTGCAATGGTTTTTGCATTGTTGATCGCTGCAATTCTTTGGAATCTTGGTACTTGGTTCTTGGGAATTCCTGCTTCTAGCTCTCATACCTTGATTGGTTCAATCTTAGGTGTGGGTATTATGAATCATCTGTTGAGTGCATCGACTGGCGTAACGACCAGTGGTGTTGATATGGATCAGGTGATTAAAGTAGGTAAGGCATTATTATTTTCTCCTTTAATTGGTTTTGCTTTTGCGGCAATTGTATTCTTGTTGGTTAAAACTATTTTCAAACGCCAATTAGAATTATTCCAGCCACCTGAAGGGAATAAGCCACCACCAGCAATCATTCGTGCAATTCTTATCTTTACCTGTACAGGTGTGAGTTTTGCACATGGTTCTAATGATGGCCAAAAAGGTATGGGTCTTATCATGCTTATTTTGGTTGGTTTAGTGCCATTAGCTTATTCATTAAATAAAAACCTCGATACACAGCAGGTTCAATCATTCCACCAGCTTTCTTCTCAAACTGCGGTTTTGTTAAACCAAAATCAACCAGAATTGACTGACGAAAAAGCGCGTGCTGTTTTAACTAAATACATTCAAACCAAGCAACAAACGCCTGAAGTTGTACCTGCATTGGCAAGCATGACTGACCATTTGGGTGAGCGTGTTTCTAGCTATAGCAACTTAAAAGATATTCCAGAAGCTGCAATTAGCGAAATCCGTAATGACATGTATTTGAGCACAACGACGTTTAAGCGTTTGGATAAGGCAGAAGCTTTACCAAAAATGGATGACTCACAGAAAAAGCTTGTGAAAGATTATCGTAGTAGCTTGGATTCATTCTTACAATACATTCCAAACTGGGTGAAAGTGGCAGTCGCATTAGCGCTTGGACTTGGTACTATGGTTGGCTGGAAACGTATTGTGGTAACTGTCGGTGAGCGTATTGGTAAGCATCACATGACTTATGGTCAAGGGATGTCTGCTGAACTTGTTGCAATGAGTACAATTGCTGCAGCAGATGGTTTAGGTATGCCAGTTTCAACAACACACGTTTTAAATAGTGCTGTTGCAGGTACTATGGTTGCCAATAAATCAGGCCTGAATTTCAATACTGTAAAAACAATTCTCTCTGCATGGGTATTTACCCTTCCTGCAACCATCTGTTTGTCTGGTGGTCTATACTGGTTGTTCTTACAGTTTGTATAAGCTGTCTGTTTGAATAAAAAAAAGCCACTAG
This sequence comes from Acinetobacter sp. UC24323, assembly GCF_024151445.1. Classification (NCBI taxonomy): domain Bacteria; kingdom Pseudomonadati; phylum Pseudomonadota; class Gammaproteobacteria; order Moraxellales; family Moraxellaceae; genus Acinetobacter; species Acinetobacter sp. UC24323. The sequence goes on from NZ_JAHIBY010000007.1 coordinate 135,818, forward strand.
TATGAGTGGCTTTTTTTATTGCTATATTTCAAAAAAAATCTTTTTTTAGGGTAAATTCACTAACAAGTTAATGGCTATCTCGAACGCCTGTAGTAAACGGTTTAGCTTAAAATTTTTATGAAAGGATATAAGATGAAAACGGTTCAACTCGACCAATTAAAACAACAATTTCCACTCATTCAAACATTACAAGACTATCAAGAAACATTTTGGTTTAATCCTCACCGTTATCCTTTAAACGAAGCACTAGCGAAAGTGGGTCTTACAGAACAGGATGTAAAAGAAGCAGAAGCAAGGCTAGCGCGTTTCGCACCTTATTTGGCAAAAGTCTTCCCTGAAACTCAAGCCCAGCATGGAAAAATTGAATCAGCGCTAGTAGAAATTACGGAGATGCAACAAGGTCTATCGCTACAAAAGCATAAGACACTTACAGGGAAACTTTGGCTGAAAAAAGATAGCCATTTACCTATTTCGGGTTCAATCAAGGCACGTGGCGGTATTTATGAAGTATTGGCTCATGCTGAAAAATTAGCCATTGAGGCAGAGCTTCTCAAGCTAGAAGATGATTACAGTAAATTAGACCAAGACTCATTTCGAACATTTTTTTCCAAATATCAAATTGCAGTAGGTTCTACCGGTAACCTTGGTTTATCAATCGGTATTATGAGCGCGAAGCTTGGGTTTAGAGTGTCGGTACACATGTCTGCCGATGCAAGGCAATGGAAGAAAGATAAGCTACGTTCACTTGGTGTAAATGTGGTGGAATATGCCAGTGATTACGGAGTTGCTGTAGAAGAAGGACGTAAGGCAGCCGAACAGGACCCATTTTGTTTTTTTATTGATGATGAGAATTCGACTACTTTATTTTTAGGTTATGCAGTTGCAGGTTTGCGTTTAAAACAACAGTTTGAACAAAAGCAAATTAAAGTCGATGCAGATCATCCCTTATTTGTATATTTGCCATGCGGAGTAGGGGGCGGTCCTGGTGGGGTGAGCTTTGGGTTAAAACTTGCTTTTGGTGAGCATGTACATTGTATATTTGCAGAGCCTACCCATTCTCCGTGTATGTTACTTGGTGTTTATACAGGCCTGCATGATCAGATTTCAGTAAATGACATTGGTTTAGATAACATCACTGCGGCAGATGGGTTAGCTGTTGGCCGTGCTTCTGGTTTTGTCGGACGTGCTATGCAGCAGTTAATTGACGGTTACTACACCATTCATGATGAATGTTTATATGAACTCATTGCGCTTTTAAATCAAACTGAAAATATTCAAGTTGAGCCCTCGGCAGCGGCAGGCATGATGGGGTCATATTATGTGCAAACTACTCCTGATTATTTGGCTTTGCATCAATTGTCAGCTGAAAAGTTACAACATGCGACACATGTGGTATGGGCGACAGGAGGAGGAATGGTTCCACCTGATGAAATGCAGAAGTATTTAACGCATAGCCAACGCAATTAATTGCACAAAAAAGCCCAATTCTAAAATTGGGCTTTCAAGTTCATTATTTTTTAGAAAATTTCCTAAATGGAAGTTTCTCGGCTGCAAAGCCATAGATGGCAGCAAAAGGAAGAGCTGTACGTGCCAAATAAGCCACACGCCATAAACCGCCATGGTTAGCCCCCTCCATCATCAACTCTAGAGGGTGGTCGAGTACGGTTTCAGGGTTTGCAACAGAAGAATCATTTCTTAAGTCATGAATCCATAACGCTGCCATAATGGCATTCGTGGTTTCTGGACTAAATGCCTCTACATCAAAAAGTTCTGCGCCATTAAAAGCAGCTTTAAGGAGCGGATTCTTTGTGACCGAATGAGTTGTGGTAGATGGTGCAATATTAATACTTACACGTTGACCTTGATGACGGGCAAGTGTTGCACGCCATTGTTGAATACGTTTTGCCAAAGCATAGTTTGGTCCTTGTTCAACTACCAAACAGTCTGCAATACCATAAGTTTTGCCATTTTCGCTAGTAATCAAATCTTGATAAGGTGCTTGGAAAAAACGTTTGAGTGAGAGTGTAGAAACACCTTTCACAGCCATTTTTTGTAGTTGTGAACGAGATTTAAATTTCTCTTGAGCAGCTTCTGCAACTTCTTTAGGTACTGCATAAACATCGGTTGGCGTACACATAAACATTAAGCTTGTATCAGGTTTATGTTCACTCACATATTGCATAATACTGTCCATTGCCATAGAAACACGGACATGTTTTTCGCCGTCTAAATAAGCAATAGCAGCCAAGTCTAATTTTTGAGGAAATTGAACTAACCACTGGGCAATTTCTGGTATTTGCGTTAATAAATTGGCACCCAATTTATCTCTCAATGCTGAAGCTTTTGCCGACGAGTCAATTTTTTCAATACTTGGTGCAATAAGCGTTGCGTTTCCTTGCTGGATTGTATTTAGAATTTTCCCCCAAACTCGTGGGTTTGGTAAATCTATTGCAACAATATTCGCTTTCCATTTTGCTAGCCAGGGTAATGGTCCTGCTTCTGAGGCTGCACCAAATAACACCATCGTACGGTCAGATAAATCAAACCATTCAGGATGAGCAGCAGCTTCACGTAAAGCCTTAGCATGGCTTGGTTCAATAATACCTGCATTTTCCCATTTTTGAATTTGGTCAAGTAAGCTTTGCCCGCTCAGTTTTTGGCCTTTATATGGAACATACCATTCTGGTGCAGCTTCACTTTCGCCTTTAAATCTTACTGTATTTAAAGGTGTAGAAGTGGGGATGTGTAGAGCATCTTTTAAAAGATAGTGTTTACCATCGCGGTAATAATCAAAAAGATGATGAGCCTTATGCAATCCCTGTTTTGCAATGGTAATTGGATTATTGCTGTTAGTAATTCCGTGCTTAACAAGTGCCTTAAAGTAAATAGGATAATTTTTTCGCCAATTTTTTTCAGCCAAAATCTGTTGAGCAGTTTTATTATCTACAATAGATAAAGCTTCTGACAAAATCTCTTGGCCTGTAAGAGACGTGCTTTGCTTTTTTATCGAGGCGTGAATCGGAAATTGTAGACCTTCGGCTGGACTCTGGCTGGACATAAAATATCTCGCTTGTACGATAAGGTTAATATACAGGTGTATACATTATCTATGCCAATGAAAAGAAACGTGTGGCAATAACTGCCAAAATAAAATTCAATATTTTTGTGATGAATATAAGATGAGTCATTTTTTATGATAATTACATCGCATTTTACCTTCATTTTTTTTCACATTTTTAGAACATTTTTATAGACTTACGTTACATAAATAGTTATTTTGTATAGAGCGAATTCATCAGGTTTGACCTGAAGGTAAAATGATCAAAATGTATCAATAAAAAGATACAACGATGAGTAAAAAACTAGACTTTTTTTATTAAATGATCAGAAAAGTCAAACGAAATAAGAAAGAATTGGGGTGAAACTAGATAGAAGACAACGTAAGATTGTCTTTTAAAAATCTTGGGGATATGGTGATTTTTTACACCATAATTTTCTAGTTTCATCCCATCTAATTTTGGGCTGGAACCCTCCATTTCGGTATTCAGTTCATCATTTAATAGAAGTCTCTATCTAATGACTTTAAAAGAGTACTTCTAACAACGTCCTTTTTTCGCCTGTCCAGGTGGGCAAAAACCTCCTGGGTGTCCGTAATACGGAGAGTCAGGATCAATCACAATACTACCCTCAGGTGTATGTACTGCACAGGCTGATAATGACATTGTGAAAATTGCTGCGGCACAAAGAAGTAATGTTTTCATGTTGTTCTCGCTTTTTTATCATTCTCCCTTTTACTATAGAAATGTTTTGATTGTATTTCGATCGGTTTTTGGTTAAAAAATATCTTTTAGCAGCTAAATTAAGAAGAAATTAAGGAGAGCGTAAAATCGTTCTAAAACCCACATGGGTGGCAGCTAAATCAAAATCTTGGGGATAGCGACTACTATTACGATAACGTGAACAGTAATTTTCAGCACATAAAAACGATCCACCTTTAATCACATATTGAGTACTGCTCATTTCTTGTTGTCTTAAAGCAGAATAATTACCCATGTGCTGGTCGTGCGCACCTTGATAAGGAGAAGATGTCCACTCCCAAACATTTCCAATCATATCGAATAGTTTAAAACCGTTAGGTTTAAAACATCCGACAGGCGCAATACCAGTAAAATGATCTTGGTTCAGATTTTCAAAAGGAAATGCACCTTGCCAGTAATTCGCTTGTGGATGCTGGTGCTCATCGGTAGGTGCTTGATGTAAAGGAGTATCAGTTGGTGAGTTTGCTTTAGCGGCATATTCCCATTCAAGTTCTGTGGGTAAATCACGTCCTAGCCAAACTGCATAATGTTCAGCATCATTTTTAGTTACGTAGCGTACAGGTTCATGAGGATTAGGAAGAGCACCATTTTTACCGTTTGGTGTTTTCCATGTATATCCTGTCTTAAGTTGCCACCATTGCTGAGGATGATGTGGGCCTGGAGAAAAAACAGCAGCTTGTTTTTGTTTTTCAGCATCGGTGATATAACCAGTTGCCTTCACAAAACTCGCGAACTGAGCAACAGTGACTTCAGTTTGATCAATCCAGAAACCTTTAACTTCCCGTTGTTTTTTTCCAAAGTTAAGTTCATCTGGATAAGCTTTTTCAGAACCAAAATTAAAATGCCCATCTGGAATGAATACCATGCCTGCGGTTGTATTTTTAAGCCAGTCTGTAGGAAGTCCTGTATAGCTCTTACACTGTTCGATGGAACCCAAAGCAGCCGATTGAATGGCATGCTTTGGTAAAACCGTTTTAGCGTCAGCGTTATGTTCAGACTTGCTACAACCTGTGATGAACAACAGGCCGATTGTAGTACTTAAAACCAATTTCAATTTCATTTGGCGTTATATTCCTGTACGCCATTTTGTTCAGTGTATTTTTGATAAACCGCTAATAGCTCTTGAACTTTTGCAGGGTAAAGCTGCGCAACATTATGATTTTCTCCACGATCAGTGGCAATGTTATAGAGCTCCCAAGAACCTGTTCCTAATTCAGGGCGACCTTGAAGTGCAATTTTCCATTCGCCTTGTTTTGCATATTTACTACCATGCAATTCATCGGCAAAACTGAAATTGGCAGGGCGTATCGTTTGTGATTTATTTTCAAGTACAGACTTCCAAGAATAACCGCTTGGCGTATTAATGGTTCGGCCTTTATATTGCCCTTGAGGTACTGGAATATGAGCATAATCTAATAACGTTGGGAAAACGTCGAGTACCGATGCAAAGCTATGATTGGTTTCTTCAGCTTTCTTTTGGTTTGGTAATTTCACAATAGCAGGAGCGGTAGTTGCACCTTCACCAGCTGTATCTTTCCATAAGTGGAAAGGTGCTGCACTGACCTCGGCCCAACGTGGTCCAATATAATGGTAAGAAGTAGGGGTACCTACATTTGCTACAGAATTATCAAAACCTGATTCACTGCCATAGCTTCCGCGAACAAAACCTTCTGCGCCATTGTCAGAAACAAAGAAAATTAAAGTGTTGTCATAAAGGTTATTTTGTTTGAGATATTGAATAATTCGGCCTACATTGGCATCAAGATTTTCTACCATGCCTGCGTAGATTTCCATTTTGCGTGCTTCAAGCGCTTTTTGTTCAGCTGTTAACTCATTCCATTTGCCATATTTTTGTGGTGCATTTTGAGTTGCAATTGGTTCGGCAGCCTCAAAATTTACTGGAATAATTCCAAGCTGTTTTTGGCGTGCAATACGGGCGTTACGGATAGCATCGTAACCAACGTCATAAACGCCACGATATTTTTCACGGTATTCTGCTGGCGCTTGTATAGGCCAGTGGGGTGCTGTATAGGCTGCATAGGCAAAAAATGGTTTGCCACTATTTTTGCCTGACTCTAAGTAGCTCAGCAATTTGTCGGTAAAATAGTTTGTCGAGAAGAAGTCATCAGGCAATGCTGAAACAGGAATAATTTGTCCATCTTCGGTATACGTCGAGTTCCGTTTAAAGGCACTTGGGGCTTGTTTAAAGTGATGGTCTAGACCTTGTAATAAGGTAAATGAATGATCAAAACCTTTGGCATGTGCATTGGTTTCAGGTGTTAATCCCAAATGCCATTTACCGCTAATATAAGTTCGATAACCATTATCTTTGAGCACCTGAGCAATCGATAGTGAGCGTTCATTTAAATAGCCTTCGTAGCCAGGCTGTCCTTTTAAATGATCAGGGGTAAGCTCTGCCATAGCACCTATGCCTGCCAAGTGATGATCAGTACCAGAAATGAGTTGTGAACGAGTAGGCGAGCATGTAGGTGCAGTGTGATAGTCAGTTAAAATTCGACCTTCTTGCGCTAAACTATCAATGTTTGGGGTATGAATTTCACCACCAAAAGCTCCTAAATCTGAATAGCCTAAGTCATCGGCCATAATGAATAAAATATTCGGCTGCTTTGGTGTACTTACCGCAGTTTCTTGTGAATCATTATCGTTACATCCAGCTAAAGATAAGCTAAATAAAGCAATAGAAAGACTAGATAAAAGAGCTTTGTACTTCATTGTATCATCTGAATTATTAAAAGAATTGTGCTTGAGTTTAATCAGATGGTTTTTGCAATCAAAACAAGGAATTGATCAAAGAAAATCAGAAAAATGTCTGAGAATTTATCTTGATAAATAAATGAAAAAAAAAGAAAAGCCCATATTGGGCTTTTCTCAAAAATATGGATTTAAAAAGGTAGGCGAGTAAGTTGATCTAAGAAATGAGGAATCACTCTTGGCTCAATCAAAATCGTTACAATTACGCCGTAAGCCGCACCCCATAAATGGGCACTATGATTAATATGCGTATTGCCACGTTTACCTGCCCAAATGCTATAAGCAACATAGAGAATTGCAAAAATAATAGCTGGCACAGGGATGAAAAATACAAAAATCAGCTTCCACGGCTGAAATAGAATATAGGCAAACAGAACAGCAGATACGGCTCCTGAAGCACCTAGACTTGCCCAGTTTGCATCATTTTTATGTTGTAGGTAGCTTGGCAAGATCGCAAAAATTAATCCGCCTAAATAGAACAGCACAAAACCCATGTCATAAAAATATTGGCGATAAAAACTTTCGATGATGCTACCAAAGAAAAACAGGGTAATCATATTAAAGAGCAAATGAGTACCATCTGCATGAATAAAACCATGAGTAATGAATCGATCAAATTGTCCACGTTGCATTGCAGGCGGCCAGAAGATCAGACGGTTCATGACATTTTGATTGCTAAAAGCAAGTAAAGACACAATGACCGTAATAATAATAAGAGTAATGGTGTGATTAAACGGCAAATGCAACATAAGAAATATTTAAAAATGATCAATACTGATGGCAATAATGCCATTAAAAACACAACTTGAAACCCTGTTGTGTATAAATCCGACAAATTTAGTTGATTTTTTTTAAATCTACCTCATCTTCGGTTAATATAAAGGCATCAGCTTGAGGAATATTGTTATGTCGACTGAGAACACCAACACTGCTGTTGCAGAAGAAATTCCGAACCTTTTGATTACACCATCTGCACAAGAGTATTTGCACGAATTATTGGCGAAGCAAAATACTCCGGGAATTGGCGTTCGAATTTTTGTTGAACATCCGGGTACACCACGTGCAGAGTGCTGTATGGCATATAGTGCACCAGAAGAAGTGGTGCCGACGGATTATAAACAGGACTATCCTGATTTCCCTGCATATATTGATGCGCCGTCTATCCCTTATCTTTTAGACGCTGTTATTGACTACAACAAAGATCGTTTTGGTGGTCAGTTAACTTTCCGTGCACCAAACTCTAAAGTGCCGCGCGTAGGGCCAGATGCATCAATTGAAGAGCGTATTACCTATGTACTTCAAGCGGAAATTAACCCGGGTCTTGCAGGACACGGTGGTAACTGTAGCTTAGTTGAAGTGCAAGATGACCCTGAACATGGTCTTACTGCTGTATTGAAATTTGGTGGCGGTTGCCAAGGTTGCTCAGCAATTGATGTGACTTTAAAACAAGGTGTTGAAACAACCTTGAAAGAACACATTCCTGAACTACAACGTGTGGTTGACCAAACAGACCATACACAAGCAGAAGGCGCTTATTTCAAATAATTAAATTATTTGAAAAGTGAAATAAAAAAGCCTCGGAATGAGGTTTTTTTATTATTCAATATAAATAATGATAATTATTATCAATATCATTTGTAATTTTATTTATCTTTGTTACAATGCGAAACTGAAAATGAGAGATGTTTAATAAATCAATATATTGGGAATACTTATGTCGAAGCGTATTATCCAGTCAGTGCTTTCTGTTTCAGTACTGGCAAGTATGATGTCTATGGCTTTTGCTGCACAAAATGAGCAAGAACAAGCTGAACAAACATTAGAAAAGCCTGCTGAACCTGTGAAATTGGAAACAATTTTCGTAACAGCTGAAGAGCAAGTGAAGCAATCGCTCGGTGTATCGGTTATTACCAAAGAAGATTTAGAAAAACTACCAGTTCGTAATGATATTTCTGACTATGTACGTCGTATGCCAGGTGTCAACCTGACAGGCAATAGTGCTACAGGGCAGCGTGGTAATAATAGACAAATTGATATTCGCGGAATGGGCCCTGAAAACACGCTTATTTTAGTGGACGGTAAACCAATTAACTCTCGTAATTCAGTCCGTTATGGCTGGAAAGGAGAGCGTGATACACGAGGCGACTCAAACTGGGTACCAGCAGAAGCCATCGAGTCGATCGAAGTTTTACGCGGACCAGCAGCTGCTCGATATGGTTCTGGTGCGGCAGGTGGGGTGGTTAACATCATTACTAAAAAAGTGACTAATGAAACTCATGGTTCAGTAGAGTTTTATACTTCACAGCCTGAAGACTCCAAAGAAGGTTCATCAAATCGTGTTGGTTTTAACGTAAGTGGGCCACTAATTAAGGACGTTTTATCTTATCGTTTATATGGTAATTATAATAAAACAGAAGCTGACGATGTTGATATTAATAAATCAATTGGTAGTACCGCAGCTGGCCGTGAAGGTGTTAAAAATAAAGATATTTCAGGCCGTTTAGCTTGGCAGGCAACAGACCAACAAACTGTCTTGTTCGATGTTTCTTCTAGCAAACAAGGTAATATTTATTCTGGCGACTCTCAGTTAAATGCAAACGCAGAAGCAGATGCGATTCTTTCGCAGCTCATTGGTAAAGAAACCAATTCCATGTATCGTGATAGCTATGCATTAACGCACGAAGGTGATTGGTCTTGGGGTAAGAGTAAGTTAGTTGCTCAATATGATAAGACCCATAACAAACGTCTACCTGAAGGCTTGGCGGGAAGTGTAGAAGGAAAAATTAATAATCTTGATGATAAAGCCACTTCGCGTTTAGAAACTCTTCGCTTTAACGGCGAGGCTAATATTCCTTTTGAATACTATTTACCCCAAGTATTAACTGTAGGTACCGAATGGGTTGAAGACAGATTTAAAGATAATGTCTCGACAACTCAAGGTAAAGACAGCAGTGGTTCAGGTTATGGCGATCAATTAGCGAAAGGTGATCGTAGTAAAATGGAGTCACGTATTGCTTCTGCATATATTGAAGATAACCTGAAAGTTACAGACAGCACAGATGTTGTATTAGGTTTACGTTTTGATGACCATAGTAAATCTGGTTCTAATTGGAGTCCAAGCTTAAATATTACTCAAAAACTCAATGATAATTTCACTTTAAAAGGTGGGGTAGCAAAAGCTTATAAAGCACCAAATATGTATCAAAATGCCGAAGGGTATTTATTAAGTACAAATGGCAATGGCTGTCCTACTAATATTGAGTCGCGTTGTTTATTACAAGGTAATGGTGATTTAAAACCTGAAACATCGGTAAACAAAGAGCTCGGTATTCAGTTCCAAAAAGATATCGTGAATGCGAGCTTAACTTGGTTCCGTAATGACTATAAAGATAAAATTGTGGCTGGTACAAATGTTGTCGGAACAGTTGATGGTTCAAGTACGAATGCAAATACAGGAGCTGTGACGAATACGAAGTGGAATATTCTGCGTTGGGAAAATACGCCTAAAGCCTTAATTCAAGGTTTTGAAGGAAGTTTGGGATTAGATTTCGGTGATATTCGCTGGACTAATAACTTTACCTACATGATGGACTCGAAAGACAAGCAAACTGGGAATCCATTATCTTTAGTTCCAATCTATACAATTAACTCGATTTTTGATTATGACATTACTGATCAATTGGATGTAAATTTTGTATTTACTCAATATGGTCGTCAAAAATCACGTCAATTTGCAGAGAATAGACTTGAATCCGGTATAGGTTCAGGAGGTGCGAATTCTGCGCTTAAGCCAAGTACGGTAAAAAGTTATAGTACCGCTGGTATTAATGTTGGTTATAAGTTTTCAGACCAAATTAGTACGCGTGTTGGTGTGAGTAATCTGTTTGATAAACAAATTTTAAGAGACAGCAATTCTATTAGCCAAACTTATAATGAGCCAGGTCGAGCTTATTACGCATCTTTAAAATATTCTTTTTAATCAATAAAATAATAAAGGCGCTTTAAGCGCCTTTATTATTTAAAATCTCTAATGCTTTTTCAGAATAATAAAACTTCTCTAAGTACACACGGGCACGACGTCTTAAATGTCCTGTTGTGACTAATTGTTGAAGTACGGGTACAAGCAATTCGGTGAGTTCATGCTTCACTAAATTTTCGTCTATATTAAGATCACGGAGCAACAAATCAAAATTACGTTCCTGATTACGTACATACCAAGTATAGATACCATCATGTACTTGCTGTTTTAGATAATCAGTTTGACGAATGTGGTCCCAGATTTCATGTCCTAGGCCAACGGTTTTTGTTAAATCTTGAACTTCTATATAGTTTTTTAAAACAGAAAGTGGTGAGGTTTTAACTTTATGCCAAACATTTGCCTGAAAATGGTAGAGCTTATCATTGTCAAAATGTTGGTTTAAAACACGCTCACTCATCTGGCTGAGTTTTAAAATATTCTTTTGCAAGTAATGGTTAATGGTATTGTCAAGATTAGAGTCGGTTACTGTTTCTAATACAGATTTGCCCATCTTCATAAAACGACCTACACCGGGTACGCGTTTTGACATAGATTCATCTAAATAATCATGCATTGTTTGCTGAATCAATTGAGTCAACAGTGCTGAAAAGGCAGGGTTATTCACAATTGTTTTAATGAGTTTTTTACGGTGCTCTTCTTTACTGGCAACGTATTGTGCAATTCGATCAATGGTTAAAACAGGAATAACATCTTCAACAGTTGTTGTGTCATTTGCAGGATGAATCAGTGCAAAGCGGATATGCTCAGCAATCTGTTCAATAAGAAAATCCGAAGCGGGTGTGTCTAAAATCTGCTTTTGAATGAGCTGTTGAACCTGTTCAAACGTCCAAAGGTGCTGTAATTGTCGACTCCCCAACCAATGATAAAACTGCTCAAACTCTTGTTGGATCACCTGAGCCTGAGCAAACTGCTCATCTAAAAAATCTAGATGAGCTTCAATAAGTTTTTCAATAATGGGTTGGGTAGACATAAGGTCTCACAAGTCGGAAGTTTTATTTAAAGTGTTGTCGTTTTTGACGACTGGTTTGTTTCTACTTTCAGTAAAAATGGTACGTATTGTTGGATAACCAACTGTTCAGCTTCCAAAATTGGCATATGACCTACGTTTTCTAAGATAACTGGAGGCTGGGCATTTTTTAAAAGCCGTTTTAGCTCGTTTGCTACTTCTACATTAATAATTTTATCCTGTTTACCCCATAAAATGAGTGTAGGGGCGTCAATCGTTTTAGTAAGTACGGCAAAAGAATCTGGGGTATAGACTTTATTGAGTGCGATCAATTGATCAACCAGTTTCTGGGTTTGAGGTGCTTGATTAATCATCAGTTTTTCTTGAGCTTGCAGGAACTCTTTCGGAATAAACGGAGGATTAAACATGGTTTGTTTTAATAAATAATTAAAATCACCTTTTTTAGAGACTAAAAGTTGTTTTAGATAGGTTGGATCTTTTAGATAAATTGTGTTGGCAGAACGGAAAATACCACCGCTATCGACTAAAAATAGACTTTTGGTTTCAAATGGATATTGTCCAGCATAGAGTAGGGCAATAGATCCGCCGAGTGAGTGCCCAGCAATATGAATTGGGCCTTTTAAATTGGCGGCTTCAACAAAGCGACGTAATTTTTCAGCTAAGTTTGGAACTGAATAATCAAAGTCGTGCGAGACGATAGTTTCGCCACTGCCCGGTAAGTCAGGAATAATAACGTGATAATTTGTCGTGAGATAATGGGCAACTCGGTTCCAGTTATCTCGACTGCCCGCTAGGCCATGAATGAGTAGTAAAGTTGGCTTTGTGCTAGAGCCACCTTCACTATATGACCAAGTGATATCACCCACCTTTAGGCTTTTGCTTTGCAGTCCTGCCCAGTTACGTTCTTGCTGTAATATTGTTTGAAAGCTGACATCAATATTATCGGCTGCCTGCGCTTGAGAAATGCTCATGACTGACAATAAGCTACAAGCCAAAGTCAGTGCAGTAGCAGTTTTTTTCATAGAGGCTTTAATTGGGGCGGACAGCCTTGTCATAGATTTCATCCTTGATGCTTAAGCGAGTTTGAAAAATTATTGAAAAACTTTGCCAATGAGTCATTTGCCAAACGTTTGGAATCAAGAAAATTATAGTCAATCTATAAACTAAAGTATGTCTATTTTTTCACTAAACAGTAGGTAATTGTGCGGTGATCTTCCTTATAAAACTAATCAAAGTTTTAAAAAATTTTCCTGAAAAAGGATTTATTTTTTGTCAGTGACATTCAAATTTTGACACATTAAAATGATTTCTAACCTTGAAAAAACAATGGAAATATAAAATGCCTACTGCGCAAGAAGTTTTAGATCGTTTGAAAGCAGGTAATCAACGATTTGTAAATGGAAATACTTCCCTTGCAAAAACCTTATCACATCATGAACGCGCTGAAATGGCAAAGGATCAAAATCCATTTGCAATTGTATTAGGCTGTTCAGATTCTCGTGTACCAGCAGAAATGGTATTCGATCAAGGTCTTGGTGACTTATTCGTAATCCGTGTTGCTGGTAATGTTGTTGCACCTTCACAAGTTGGTAGTGTTGAGTTTGCGGCAGAACGTTATGACTGTCCGGTTGTAGTTGTATTAGGACACAGTCATTGCGGCGCGATTCAAGCGACAATTGATACCTTGATGAACCCCGAGCACCCGCCATCTTCTAACTTAATGTCGATTGTGAACCGTGTTCGTCCATCAGTTGAGATTTTAATGCAGACTGATTTAAAAAATGACTTGAAAAAACTCTCATGTCATGCGGTGCGTTCAAACGTTTTTGCTTCGGTAAACCAATTACGTCATGGTTCGGCTGTATTAGAAAATCTAATTGCAAAAGGTGAGTTGATTGTCGTTGGTGCTGAATATTCGCTAGAAACTGGTGAAGTTACTTTCTTTGACTTCTGATCATAATAAAAATATTTAAAACTAAAAGGTGCCTATAGGGCACCTTTTATGTATGGGTAAGCTAAATTCAGTAATTTTGATTGTGCTTGGGCATTTGGATGAATCAGGTCATTTTGCATTAGTTGTTTTTGCCCAGCGACGCCATCAAGAAAAAAGGGTAGCAATTTCACCTGATATTTTTGACTTACAGTTTTGTAGTTATTTTCGAATGCTTTGCTATAAGCCGTGCCATAATTGGGCAGAATCTTCATACCAAAAAGAATAACCTTGGCTTTTTGCTTCTGGCTTAATTGGACGAGCTGAGACAGATTTTTTTGAATCATTTGTGGTGGTTGACCACGTAAGCCATCATTCCCGCCTAATTCAATAACAACTACCTCGGGTTTATAAGTTTGTAAAAGTTTTGGTAATCGTGCCAAAGCACCGCTAGTGGTTTCCCCACTCACACTTGCATTGACCACTTTATGTTGTTTGGGATACTGTTGGTCTAAACGTTTTTGTAGTAATTGTACCCAACCTTGTTTAGGGTCTATTCCATAACCGGCACTGATACTATCTCCTAAAATTAAAATAGTTTTTGCCGAGACGAACATGGGCAACATGCTCAATGAGATGAGCAAGAGACTTTTAGAACCAAACAAATAAGATTTATACATTTGTGTTTCGACCCGAATACTCAATATATAGGACTGTTCACATCATGCCACAACCTATCATTGCTGCCCATCAAGTTACACAAACTATTCAGATTAACCAAAATCAATTTACGATTTTAAAAAATATTGATTTAGAGATTTATGAAGGGGAGCAGGTAGCAATTACAGGACGTTCTGGTTCAGGAAAATCAACTTTACTGGGTATTTTAGCGACTTTAGACCAACCCTCTGAAGGTGAGGTGTGGTTATGTGGTCAGGCGGTTCATGAGTTAACAGAAGAGCAGCGCGCTCAAATTCGAATGCAGCATATTGGTTTTGTATTTCAGTCTTTTCAGCTTTTGCCACAGTTAAGTGCACTTGAAAATGTGATGTTACCGCTTCGGTTACGTAAAGACTTTGATTATAAAATTGCTGAGAAAAAAGCTTTAGATTGGTTGCATCGGGTAGGATTAAGCCGTCAAGCTGAACAAACGCCTAAGGTCTTATCTGGCGGCGAGCAACAGCGTGTGGCGATTGCTCGGGCCCTCATTGCCGAGCCACAAATTATTTTTGCCGATGAACCCACCGGAAACCTTGATGGCCAAACCGCCCAAGAAATTGAAACCCTTCTTTTTGATTTAAATCGAGAGCTTGGTACCACCCTTATTTTGGTCACACATGATCGTAACTTGGCAGCACTTTGCCAACGACATGTCGAGTTAGATGATGGCCGACTAAAGACGGTACAGGGTGGTTAAATTATGCGTAATCTTCTCAAACCACTTTTGCTACAAAGCTTTCGTACCGGAGGCTTATATTTACTTATTATTGCGCTTTCACTTGCGATCAGTGCAACCACTGCTCTTAAGTTTAGTAATGACCAAGTTAAAAATGCGGTAAGTCTACAAGCAGCGCAAATGTTAGCAGCAGATTTGGTTCTGTCGAATAATGAACCTATAGACGCAAAATGGCAAAAAAGGGCAGATCAGCTTGGCTTAAAGCAGACTAATGTGACCATGTTTAGTTCAATGGCACATACTCAAGATCAGTTTGTCATGGTCAATGTAAAAGCAATAGAACCTGCATTCCCATTAAGAGGAAAGCTTGAGATTGAACCTATAGCGCGTGGTATCCAACCAGGTGAAGTATGGTTGAGTCAAAGGGCAGCCGATTTACTTAAAGTTAAACTAGGCGATATGGTATCTATTGCAGATGCGGCATTTCGCTTTAGTGGCGTGATTGTGCGAGATTCAAATCAAGAACTTGGTTTTTCTGGTTTTTCGCCTACTGTCATTATTCATCAAGCAGATATTGCTAAAACTCATGCAATTCAAACTGGTAGTAGAATCGATTATCGACTGTTAATGTCTGGTCAGCCTGAACAGGTTCAGTCATTTTCAAGGCAATTTAAGCAACAGCATCAACCTGCAAATGAACAGGAAGAAACCATAGGGTTACGTTTACGCGATGCCAGTGAATCAAATAGCAGATTATTACGTCCGTTAGAAAATCTAGATACCTTTTTGCAATTGGCCAATATTTTAACGATTTTATTGTGTGGTATCGCCATTGCTTTAACGAGTCAAAGATATGTTCAGCAAAACCAAGATCACATTGCTTTAATACGTTGTTTAGGTGCGAGTAAGTTTCAAATTTTATGGGCCTATATCGGGTTACTTTGTGTAGTCAGTGCAATTTCGATTGTAATCGGTAGTCTCTTAGGAATAATGATGGGCTATGGCTTGCTTGAGCTCATGCTACAACTGATTCCACAACTAGAGTTAAGTTTCTCTGTGGTTGGTTTTTTACTTGGTCCCTTACCAATTGCCATTTTTACCAGTGTAATTGTGCTACTTGGATTCATTTTGCCAAGCATTTGGGAGTTGTTAAATACTCCTCCCATCCGTGTTATTCGGGAACAGGCAAAATCCCGAAAATCGTTATTCTTTATGTTCTTTGCTGGTATTACCAGTCTTGTTATTTTTAGCTTAGTTTTAAGTGAAAATTTAATGCTCAGTATTTGGGTGCTAACAGCGATTATTCTGCTTTGCATTTTACTTTACACCACTGTCTGGCTATTGCTTCGTGCTTTAAAAAAGATGAAAACCCGTTTGTCTTTTTATATTCGTTCAGCATCGCAAAGTGCCTTACAAATTACAGCACTGGCTTTGGGTTTAAGCCTCATTACCGTGTTAAGTGTATTAAGAACAGATTTATTAGAGCGTTGGCAACAGCAATTACCAGAGGGTACACCTAACCAGTTTGTTTATGGCCTACCACCATTTGATTTAAAAGCTTTTGAGCAACAGTTAAAGCAAAATGGTTGGCAAAGCACACCGTTATATCCAAACATTCGTGGGCGATTAGTTGCCAAGAATGATGTTCCTTTTTCAGAAGAAGCTATAAAACAAAATAACGCTCTACGCCGCGAATTAAATTTAACTCAGTCGAGTGCTTTACCAAATGACAATGTCATTACAAAAGGTCAAGCGGAATTTAATGCAGTAGGCCAAGTTTCAGTTGAGAGTAAAACAGCAGAAAGTTTAGGAATCCAGATTGGTGACAGGCTTACTTTTAGTCTGCCAGAAGGTACCTTGCAAGCTAAAGTTATAAATTTTCGGAGCGTTGAGTGGGAAAGCTTTAGTCCTAATTTTTTCTTTATTTTTTCGCCTAAAACTTTAGATGAAAATGCTGGTAGTTACTTGGGTAGTTTTTATGTGCCTAAGCAAGATCAACCTAAAATGATCCATATGATTCAGCAATTCTCCAATACGGTTTTTATTGATGTTGATCGAATTTTAGATGAAGTAAAGCGCTTAATGAATGTTCTAGTCAAAATCGTGACTGTGCTTGCAGCGTTAGTTGGATTTTCTGGAATACTTGTTTTAATTGCTTGTTTAAATCTATTAATGGATGAACGCCGTCGAGAAGTGGCTTTGTTGCGTTCATTTGGTCTCTCTAAAAATAAAATGAAGCAGATGCTCAGTCTGGAAATTGGTTTTTTAGGTTTGTTAGCAGGCATTGTTGCCTGCTGTTTTGCCGAGGTAATTAGCGCTATTGCAAGTTATAAAATGAATATGGCTTTACAGTGGCATATTGAAATATGGTTGATTTTACCACTTGCTATGATGTTGCTTTGCGCTCTGATTGGCCGATATAGACTCGGTTATCTTTGTAATTTGCCACCACTACAAAGTTTAAGAGAGTTGAACCAGATTTAAGTTAGGGCAGTATTTCTGGATTCTGAATTAAAACCTCATGCCAAAGTGGAAGTAATGGTGAGTTAAGCTGATTACAGTAAACATAGAAGCCGACAGTCATGAAAAGTCCTCCCAATAGACCTAAAAATTTTACGAGACTTTTAAATGGAGTGTGATAGCTTAAATACCAAATTAGCGCGAGTAAGGCACCTATAATCATACCGCCGACATGTGCAGCATTATTAATACCTGTTGCGACAAAACCGAAAATAAGGTTAATCACCATAATCATTAATAATGATTTCTTATCAAGTATATAAGCTTGATGTGGCAAGGGTGGAAATAAAGAAAGAACGGTTAACGCTGCACCTAATCCCATCACAGCGCCCGAAGCACCAGCACTGACATGAGGAAGTAAGCTTTGATCAAAATGTTGTAGTAATTCATGTCCATTTTGAATATTGATATAACTACTCAAAAGACTACCAAATAAACCTGCAAGTAAATATAGACCAATAAAATATAAGCGACCAAATAATGCTTCAGCGACATTACCAAAAATATATAAAGCCCACATGTTGAGCATAAGGTGAATAATACCAAAGTGAAAAAACATGCTGGTAAATAAACGTTCTGGCTGCCCGGAAAAAGTAAGTGGTGTAAAATCTGCACCCCAGTGAAGTGCATCTTTTATAGCTGGGTCACTAATGTCCACTCCAGATATAATTTGCCAGATGAACAAACCTACATTAATCGAGATCAGTAGGGCGGTCAGCCACCAAGCTTGTACATTGAGTTTACGATTAATGTGCGGAGGCTGATATTGAGTCATGCTATGCTTTTGTTATATATGAACATGCTTTACAGCTTAACATGAAAAAAGTTGAATACAGGAGATCAGGACGAACATGAAAGCCTTTATTGTTCGCGTGTTGTTAATTTTTATTGGGGCAATTCTCCTTATTCAGCTTTGGATCTTCTCAAGTTTGGTTTGGTGGCGTACGCATGAAGTTGATACCACCATGTTTATGCGAATTGATTATTGGTCAGATCCATCTGAGCCGATCATCCATGAATGGCTTGACTATGATGATATTAGTGACAATTTCAAACATGCAATTTTAGCAGGGGAGGACGCAAAATTTATTCATCATCATGGTTTTGACTGGGATGGTATTCGTTTTGCGCTAGAGCGTAACAATGAGCAAGGAGAGGTTGTTGCTGGTGGTTCTACCGTATCTCAACAACTTGCAAAAAACTTGTTCTTATATAATAAACGTTCATTTATTCGTAAAGGCCAAGAAACTGTAGCGACATGGATGATGGAGCGCATGTGGTCGAAACGTCGAATTCTTGAGGTGTATATGAACTCTGTTGAATTTGGCAAAAATTTGTATGGCGTTGAAGCAGCGGCCCAATATTATTATGGCAAAAGTGCCAAAAGCTTAACTCGCGAACAAGCTGCTTTTTTAGCCGCGTTATTGCCTGATCCGAAATATTATCAAGATCATCGCAACGATCGTAAACTACAATATCGAAAACGCGTTATTTTACGTTATATGAATAGCACCCAAATTCCTGAATAACACTGTCTTAAAGATGTGTTATTTTTTTAGTTTTTATCAAATTGACATAATTTTGCAGCATACTATTTTGCAGAGATTTTGGTTGGAAAGAGATTAGGTTAGACATGAATACAGCGATTACAGCAACGACCCCAACAGAATATAGTTATAATGACCGTTATATTAATCGTGAATTGTCTATTCTTGACTTTCATTTGCGCGTATTGGAACAGGCCGTCGACCCTTTACATCCATTACTGGAACGAATGAATTTCTTACTCATTTTTTCGCGTAATTTAGATGAGTTTTTTGAAATTCGTGTGGCAGGTGTTATGGAGCAATTCGCTCTAGGCAATGAAAGTCGAAGCCCGGACGGTTTAACGCCAAGACAAGTCTTACAAAAAATCTCTGAAACTGCTCATGCTGCAATTGAGCGCCAATATCGTATTTTAAACGAAGAAATTTTACCTAAGTTACGTGAAGAAGATATCTGCTTTTTACGTCGTGGTGAATTAACACCAGCTCAATCAGCTTGGGTAAAAAAATATTTTCAGGAACAGGTTGCGCCTGTTTTAACTCCAATCAGTTTAGATCCAGCCCATCCATTCCCGCGTTTAGTCAATAAAAGCCTTAACTTTATTGTGACTTTAGAAGGTAAAGATGCGTTCGGGCGACAAATTGATTTGGCTGTTGTACCAGCCCCACGTTCATTGCCACGTGTTGTACGATTACCAGATGAGTTAACGGGTGGTAAAGAACATCACGTCATGTTGTCAGCAATTATTCATGAACATGTTTCAGACTTGTTTCCGGGCATGACTGCAACTGGTTGCTATCAATTCCGTGTAACTCGTAATGCCGATTTGGCACTTAATGAAGACGTTGAAGATTTGGCAAAAGCGTTAAAAGGTGAGTTAAGTTCACGCCGATTTGGTCGTGCAGTACGCTTAGAAGTAACCCAAAATTGTCCACAGCATATTTATGAATATCTACTTGAAGAGTTCGACTTAAACGAAGAACAATTATATAAAGTTGATGGCCCTGTAAACTTGGCTCGTCTGGTTTCGAACTTTAAACGTCCTCATTTGCGTTACGATTCACACACGCCAGTCGTACCAAAAGTGTTTAAAAAGACCGAGAGTATTTTCTCGGCTATGCAAAAGCAAGATATTTTACTTCATCACCCATTTGAGTCTTTTGCACCTGTTATTCAATTACTCCGTGAAGCAGCACGTGACCCGCAAGTACTCGCAATTAAACAGACACTTTATCGTAGTGGTGCAGACTCGGAAATTGTTCAAGTTTTAGCAGAAGCTGCGCGTAATGGTAAAGAAGTGACAGCGGTAATTGAATTACGTGCCCGTTTCGATGAAGAGTCGAATATCGAAGTGGCTAACGTTTTACAAGAAGCAGGAGCAGTCGTTGTTTACGGTATTGTAGGTTATAAAACCCATGCCAAAATGATTATGGTGGTACGCCGTGAAAACAACAAACTGGTGCGTTATGTTCATTTAGGAACGGGTAACTACCATGCTATGAATGCTCGCATTTATACGGATTACGGTCTAATGACCACCGATAAAGACTTGTGTGAAGACGTACACCGTATTTTCCAAGAGCTCACGGGTATGGGTAAAATGGCAAAACTGAAAAAGTTACTCCATGCACCTTTTACTCTGCATACTCAGCTCATCAACTTTATTGATGAAGAAATTGCCAATGCAAAGGCTGGTCGTAAAGCCCAAATTATTGTCAAAGTGAATGCTTTAACTGAAGTTCAGCTTATTAATAAATTGTATGAAGCTTCTCAAGCAGGGGTGCAGGTAGATCTCATTATTCGTTCGATTTGCTGTTTACGTCCGGGATTACCAAATTTATCGGAAAATATTCGGGTACGTTCAATTGTAGGTCGTTTCCTTGAACATACTCGAGTTTATTACTTTAGTAATAACGGTGATGCTCGTATTTACTGTTCAAGTGCGGACTGGATGGATCGTAACTTATTTAATCGTGTTGAAGCATGCTTTCCAATTGAAGATCCTGCTTTGAAAAAACGTATTTATCAGCAAGGACTCCTTAATTATTTACAAGATAATCAGCAAGCTTGGTTATTACAGGGTGATGGTACATGGATACGTGCCCAGCCTGCCGAAGGAGAAAAATTGCATAATGCTCAAAGAGAATTATTAGAAACTTTTAAATAAAAAATTATTTTTAAAAAGCCGACATCATGTCGGCTTTTTAATTAACTGAATTTCATAATAATTTAATTAATTTTTCTAAATGGTTGTACGATAAACGGCAATAATTTGAATTAAGGCAATATGTTTGAAAAATATGTGATTCTTTACATAAAACTTTGAATTTTAAAAATATACAAATCACAAGAAATCTACTTTAATACGCCGCATTAAATATACTTAACTTTGGTAAGTGAATAATATGCAAGGCTTTATTAAAAGTTTATTTATTAGAATATTTTTGGGGTTAATGCCAGTGACTGCTTATGCGGATCAGAAGTGCTATGGAGATATTATTGTATTTCAGAAATTTGATGATCAAATGATATATCCTTATTTTATACATCCTTCTAGAGAGAAAAATAAGAAGAATGACACACCAAATAAGACAATCGTGATTCAGAAAAGAAAACTTACTCAAGAGGAATTGTTAGCACAAAAGAAAATTGACGATAATCAGTTAAAAAAAATTGAAGAAAAGAAAAATATTGAGAAGAAAAAGCAACTTGATGCAGCGGTCGCGAAAGAAATTTTAGAAAACGGTGAAAAAAAATGGATGGTGCAAGTTGCTTTGGTACCTAATCAAAATAAAGCAAATATGATTCAGTCCCAATTACAGGCTAAAGGGTATAAAGTTGTTACCAGCCCAACTACCAAAGGAATACGGGTCATGGTCGACCCTGCTAATGACTATGCAATTGCACAAATTATTCGAGAAAAAATAATTGCAGATGATAGCTTGGATTTGAGATCGGCTTGGGTATTTAAATGGGCTTCTCTAACAGTACAGTAAAATAAAAAGGAGTCCGAAGACTCCTTTTTTTATTCATGTAAGTTTGTGGTAATTTTCTGCATGATTTGCAGAAGAACATCAAACTCACTTTGCAACGGCGTACTTTTACGAGTAACAAGTGCTAAAGTACGGCTAGGTGCGTCTTCAATTGGTTTTGCAGTAATCTGATCATTAAATTTGATCATACTATTTTCAATTGCGATTTCTGGTAAAAGAGTAAAGCCTAAATCGGAAGAAACCATTTCAACCAATGTTGGTAGAGAACTTGCTTTTAAGCGGTTATCGTTTTTACGCTCACCAATTGGACAGGCGCTTAATACGTGGTCACGTAAACAGTGGCCTTCTTCAAGCAAAATGAGACGTGATAAATCGAGATCATCAAGTGAATTTGCTTGAAGTGCATTTGTATCTTGCTTACTACAAACAAGATATAAATTTTCTTTTGAAATTTCAGCTACTTTTAAACTTCTTGTATCAAAAGGTAGGGCAAGGACAATCATGTCCAAATTACCATGTTCTAGGCGCTCTACAATCTTCTCACTTTGAGCTTCATGTAAATGCAACTGAATCTTCGGTAATTGTTGATGCACTTCATCAAGTAACCGTGTCAGGATAAAAGGTGCAATTGTTGGAATAACACCCAAATGAAGATCACCTGTTAATGGTTCACTCATTTCACGGCTTAAACGCATTAAATCCTGAGCATCTGCTAGCAATACACGGGCTCGAGCAACAACTTGCTCACCTAATGGCGTTAAACGCACATTCTGACGGTCACGCTCAACCAGAACGCCACCTAGTAGCCTTTCCAGCTCCATAATGCCGCCCGATAAAGTCGATTGGGTAACAAAAGAGCGACGTGCTGCTTCAGTAAAATGCAAAGTTTCCGACAACGTAACTAAATATGATAGCTGTCTTAGTGAGGGTAATGCAGCCATAGTGTCCTAGTATGATGATTTAAAATGATGCGCAAATAAACCGCTAAGCTGTGGAATAAAATGGGCAGGGATATCATGCCCCATTCCATCAATTAATTCAAACTTAGCACCGGAAATTGCTTTTGCTACGGCCTTACCGTGACTCGGTGGAAGTAAGCGGTCACGAGAGCCATGCAAGACTAAAGTGGGTTGCTTAATTTCACGGTCCAGTTGCAGTAAGGAACCTGTACATAATATTGCTAAAAACTGTTGAAGTACACCAGCAGGATAGTAGCTACGTTGATAAAGTTTTCTTGCAGTTTGAACGGCTTCAATATGGTTAATATAACCAGGAGAACCAATCAATTGGAATAATTTTAAACTGTGATTCACAATTCCTTCTTCATCACGTGATTCTGGCTTGCCAATCAAGCTTAAAAGTTGCTTAGGGAACGGTGGCGGTAAAAACGGTTGATTATTACTGGTAAACATCAAACCTAATTTTTCTACTTTTTCCGGATATTTTGCAGCGAGAATCTGGGCAATCATGCCACCCATTGAGGCACCAATCACATGTGCTTTGCTTACTCCTAAACGGTCGAGAAGCATAGAAACGTCATCTGCCATATCATAGAGCGTATAAGGCGCCCCCTGGTTTCTTAGCCCTAAAGCAAAACGTCCCATCAATTTCATGGTATTTAAACGTTTACCTTGATGGCGGACTTTTGAAGAAAGGCCAATATCACGGTTATCAAAACGAATAACACGAAAACCTTGATCAATGAGTGATTTGCAGAAAAAGTCCGGCCAAAATAGCATTTGGGCACCTAAACCCATAATCAGCAAAATAGTCGGATGTTCTGGTTTTCCACCTACTTCTACATGTAACTCGATACCATTGCCTAAATTGACTTTGGTTTCCTGCATAAATGGAGTGTACGGTGAAATACTAAATTGTAAGGCGCTATTCATGTTATTCATTCCTTGAAGGAATACTCAAGATCATGAGTATTCCCAATTTAAACCTTATGCTTGGGCAGGAATAAGATCTGGAACAAGCTTAGTTAAAGTTAAACGTTGCTTGCCTGCTGTTGCACCTAACAATACGAAACCACGCAATGTTCCTTCATTGTCAATTGCTTTGGCAAGCATACCATCGTCGAATTCTTCAGTTTCCCAATTCACATCCACATCAACCGGTGCCGGTAAAACTGTAAGCGGTGCAGCCGGAGTTTTTACCGCAACCGGCATAGCAGGGTAATGTACATTTGTTTGTTGACCACTTAATGTTTTTGCTAGAGCACGGGCTTGTTGCATAATTGGCATTACATATGGAAGTAGGGTACCGTTAACTTCCGCACAGTCGCCAATCGCATAAATATCTGCTTGATTGGTTTCAAGTAAACTATTGGTAATCACACCACGGCTGGTTTGAATATTTGCGCTTTGAGCCAGAGAAATATTCGGCTGTAAGCCAATCGCTGAAAGCACAATATCAGCGATCAAAGTCTGACCATTTGCCAATGTGACTGCGTAATCTTCACCGTTATTGATTTTACTTACTTTTTCAACGGTTGTGCCTAAGGCAAATTTAACACCTGCTTCTTCAAGATTTTGCTGGAATGCTGAAGCAATGTGTGAAGGTAATAAACGGCCTAATGGTTGAGGCGCTAAATCAATTACTGTTACATCATATTCGCTATGAAGTAAGTCATTGGCAAATTCACAACCAATTAAACCTGCACCCAAAATCACAACACGTTTATCTTTGCGCTGAGCTAGATTTTCTCGGAAAGAACGATAGTCAATGAGTGAGTTAACCACATGGATCTCATCACTACCATCACCAGCAATAGCAAGGCGAATCGGGTTAGCACCGACAGCTAAAATTAATTTTGAATAGGGTTGCTGAGAAATAACGCCGTCTTTTTCTAGAACAAGTTCATGACGCTCAGCTAAAATTTCTTTCACCCAAGTAAAAGGTTCAATACGCATATTGAGTTGGGCACTCATTTTTGCAGCATCACCTAATGGAATCTGTTCTGGGGCTTTTTTTCCTGCAAAAGCATTGGATAAGGTTGGTTTTGCATAGTTCACCGCATCATCCGCACAAATCATCACAAGTTCTTGCTCTGGGTTAAGCTTACGGAATTCACGTGCTAAGGTATAACCCGCCATGCCTGATCCGATAATGACGATTGGATGCATTTTTTTCTCCAGAATTAGAATTTTTAATTTAAAACGGTGATTGGTGATATATAAAAAAGACCATGTAAATCATGGCCTTTTAATTTAAGACATTAGATTTCGATCATTTCGAAGTCAGCTTTTGAAACGCCGCAATCAGGGCAAGTCCAGTCATCAGGAATATCTTCCCATTTTGTTCCAGCTGCAATGCCGTCTTGTGGCCAACCTTCTGCTTCATCGTAAATCCATCCACAAACGATACATTGATATTTTTTCATGAGACTCTCCGCACTGATAAGTTTGCTCAAAGCTGCCTTTCAGTAAAACTATTCCATCTATTAATAATGTAACTACGATCCGCTCAATAATAACTAATGTCGCTTTGATCGGATATCAAATTTTTACGCAGTTCTACATTTAAAGTAAAGCATATAAGGGAGTTTAATCATTCATAAGCAAAGATGAATGGCATATCGAGACAAATAAATGGTTATTTAGGCAAAACTTCAACATAAACACATAATAAATCATATATTTTTATAAGTTTATTCATGCAAGGAGACGGTGAGTGATATGAAGGGTTACAAAAAGAGCAAAGCATTTATATAAATAAAGTTCTTAAAAAAGTAATCTGGTTAATAAATGGACAAATAAATTAATGTTTATATAAAACAGAAAAGTTTATGGAACACTTAATTAACGGAGAATAAGGAAGTCGAATATGGAAACTCTAATATATGAAGTAGAAATTAATGCCCCTATAGAAAAAGTATGGGACGTACTCTGGAATAGTGAGACCTATAATGCATGGACGAAATTCTTTGCTCCAGATTCTTCAATGCGCACAGATTGGAAAGTCGGTGGTAAAACATATTTTCTAGATGGAGAAGGAAATGGAATGGTTTCGACCATTGAAGAAATGAAAAAGCCTGAAGTACTAATTTTTAAACATTTAGGAATGATTAAAGACGGGAAAGAAGACTTGGAAAGTGAAGAGGTGAAAAGCTGGAGTGGTTCGCTAGAAAAATATTTTTTAAGTCAAAATGGGGATACTACAACGGTAAAAGTAGAATTAGCCACCTTACCTGAGTATATCGGTATGTTAAAAAGTGGCTTCGTTCAAGGCTTTGAAGCTGTAAAACAAATGGCTGAAAAATAAGTTTCTGTAATTCAATTTGTTATCTTTTTACATAATAAGTTTTTTGAAAATTATGTGTCATACGTAAATTCAAGCAAAATATTTTTTATGAATTTTGGTAATGAGATCATTAAGACGAGAAGGATAAGCAAGACGATGATGGCCTCCGTCATAAGTTTCTATTGTCATATATGGTGACAGCTTTTCCTGTACTTGATACATATCAAGTTGCTCGTCTCCTAACTCTAAATAGGCCATTTTAGGGTTAGAATGGTCAAGATCTTCGTCACAAAGGTGGGGGTAATCATTACGAAAATTAGGTGTAAGGCTTGGGTTGGCAACAATAACAGCTAATTTATGTTGAGCAGCAGTTTTCAAAGCCCAATAACCGCCAAGGCTATGACCGACTAACAAATCAGGTTTAATTGTTTCAATCGCTTGATGATAAAAGTCTTTAACTGAAGCATAACTTAGGTTGCGATAATCAACATCAATACAAAATTTTTCAGGATGTAAAATGGCATGAAATTTTGTTGATTCACGAGAAGAATCCAAGCCATGTAAAAATAGAATTTTCATTATTTACTACACAATCTCATAGATAAAATAAAAGGCAAATAGGGCCTTTTCAAATCGAGGTTATTTGGATTTTTTTATATTTTACTCAAACCTAAAAAAAATGAACTTAGCGATTGGTCTAAGTAATTTTTATCATTCAATGCCCACTCAGATTGACGGCTTGGACTTTTTTCGTTTTTGTTTGATTGAAATCGTTCGAAAAACCTCAGCAATCTGTTAAGCTATGCCACTTCATTTTTACTTAACCGAGGCAGAGATGACGCAACAAAACGCTCAATCGACTTCTGAACCAACTATTTCCGAAAACGATTTAATTGCACAGCGTCATGCCAAATTAAAGCAAATCCAAGATGTTGCAAAGGAAACTGGAAAGAGTCCTTGGCCAAATACATTCAAACGTGAACATTACGCTGCTGATTTACAAGAACAATTTAAAGATCAGTCTAAAGAACAAATCGAAAGCGCTGAACATGTTTATGTAAAAGTTGCTGGCCGTGTCATGTTAAACCGTGGTTCTTTCATGGTGATTCAAGACATGACTGGTCGTATCCAATTATATGTTGACCGTAAAGGTTTACCAAAAGATACGCTTGAAACTATTAAAGGTTTAGACCTTGGCGATATTATTGCTGCTGAAGGTTATATCGGTCGTTCTGGCAAAGGTGACTTATATGTACACCTTGAAGGTTTTGAACTTCTTACAAAATCGCTTCGTCCATTGCCGGATAAATTTCATGGTTTGAACGACACAGAAGTTAAATATCGTAAGCGTTATCTTGACTTAATTGTGAATGAAGAAACGCGTAAGACTTTTGAAATTCGTGCCAAAGTCGTTGCAGGTATTCGCGCATTTTTAACCAATGAACGTTTCATGGAAGTTGAAACGCCAATGATGCATGTGATTCCGGGTGGCGCGTCTGCACGTCCGTTTGAAACGCATCATAATGCTTTAGATATGCCATTATTCTTGCGTATCGCACCGGAGCTTTATTTAAAGCGTTTAGTTGTTGGTGGTTTTGAGCGTGTGTTCGAAATTAACCGTAACTTCCGTAATGAAGGGGTATCAACACGTCATAACCCTGAATTTACCATGATCGAGTTTTATCAGGCATATGCTGATTATAAAGACTTGATGGCTTTGACTGAAAACATGCTTGAAAAGCTAGCAATTGATATTTTAGGTACGACTGATGTGCCTTACCAAGGCGAAGTGTTTAGCTTTAAAGGGCCATTCAAGAAAATCTCTATGTTTGATGCGATTTTGGAGAATAATCCGCAGTTCACGCCTGAAAATGTAGGCGATCGTGAATTCCTTGCAAAATTTGTTCGTGAGGAATTAAAAGAAGAAGTTAAACCTGGTTTTGGTTTAGGTAAGCTTCAAACAATCGTATTTGAAGAAACGGTTGAGACTAAACTTCGTCAGCCTACTTTTATTACTGAGTACCCAGCAGAGACTTCTCCACTTGCTCGCCGTAATGATGATAATCCGCACATTACTGATCGTTTTGAGTTCTTTATTGGTGGCCGTGAATTGGCAAACGGCTTTAGTGAGTTAAATGATCCGATTGATCAAGCTGAACGTTTCCAAGCGCAAGTTGCTGAAAAAGATGCTGGTGATGATGAAGCAATGCATTACGATGCAGAGTTTGTTGAAGCACTTGAATATGGTTTACCTCCAACAGCGGGTGAAGGTATTGGTATTGACCGTTTGGTTATGCTTTTTGCAGATGCACCAAGTATTCGTGATGTGATTTTGTTCCCGCATATGCGTCGTAAAGAAGGTTAATTTAATCTTCAATACAGAAAAAGGCAGTTTATACTGCCTTTTTTATTAACTATTTATATATAAAAAATACTTAAGTTATAGAAAACTTAAAACACCGTTAAAAAATGTAATTGCACAGTTTAACAATTGCAAATTTGCGATAAAAAAATTAATGTGTTGCTCATAAATAACTTTGAGAATTGTGCTGACATGTTTTTAAGAAAAACACTTTCGATTGCATTATTAGCAACTGCTTCATCGGCTGTTTTTGCACAAGGTTTAGTGCTTAATAATGATGATTTACGTACCGACTTAAACTGGTTGAATCAACAAGGTGTTATTAACATCAGCACTTCTACTTGGCCATTAAGTGGTGATGAAATTCAAAGAGCTCTCTCTCAAGCTAAAGTGACTCATCCAGCACAGCAAAAAGTTATTAATTCAGTTCTCAATGCATTAAAGGCAGATAACGATACAGTTAAAGTGGGTGCTTTTGCTGAAACTGATATCAAAAATATTCCTCAAGCATTTGGTGATAACCAAAAATCGCAGTACCAAGGTTCATTAGAGTTTAATGCTGGTGGTGAAAATTGGGATGCAAAAATCCGTGTAAACGCAGAAAAAGACCCTCAAATTGATAGTGGGCATGACGTTAACGTTGAGGGTTCATATGTCGCTGGTAAACTCTGGAACCAGTGGCTTGTTGCAGGTCAAATTCCAACATGGTGGGGACCTGGACATGATGGTAGCTTAATCCGTGGCGATGCAAGTCGTCCTGTGTATGGCGTGACGGCACAAAGAGCTGTACAAAATGCTTTTGAGACAAAATGGTTATCTTGGATTGGACCTTGGCAATATCAAGCTTTTGCAGGCCAATTAGATGATTATAAAGCGGTTCCTCATGCGAAATTATTAGGCTTACGTTTAACTGCAAGACCTTTACCCTATTTAGAACTAGGTGCTTCTCGTACTTTAGAATGGGGTGGTGAAGGACGTTCTGAAAGTTGGGATTCTTTGTGGAATGCAATTAAAGGGAATGACAATGTGTATGATTCTGATGAAGATCGTTCTAACCAAATTGCAGGTTTTGATGCTCGTTTAAATCTACAATCTCTTATAAATGCTCCTGTTGGTATTTATGGTCAATATGTTGGTGAAGATGAAGCTGGACTACTTCCTTCTAAAAAAATGTATTTAGCAGGAGTCGACTATTCTTCTAGCTATAATAATATGCCATATCAACTTTATGCAGAATGGGCTGATACCCGCACTAATAATGATGTGAAGGGTATTTCCTATAATCATTATGTTTATAAAGATGGTTATTACCAACATGGCTTCCCATTAGGACATGCGATGGGTGGCGATGGACAAATGTATTCTGTGGGTGGTGATATCCGCTTTGACGTGATGAACCGTTTAAGCGGTCGTGCTATGGTGGTTAAAGTTAACCAATCTAACTTGGCAATTAATAAAGCATTCCCTAAAGATGATGAAATTAAAGCGCTTGATCTAACTTGGACACATTACATCAAACCTGATCTTCCATTAAAAATTAATGGTTGGGTAAGTGATTCTGACTTAGAAGGTAATGATGCGGGTGCATCAATTGGAGTGGAAATTCCTCTAGAGCGTAAAATGTTTGGTTTCTAATTTTTAGTTAACCTTATAATAAGAAAGAGAGGCTACAGAGGTTTCTCTTTTTTTATGGTTTTTAAAGAAATCTAAAGACTAGAACATGATTTGCTTAAGTCGACTACACAAGCTAGGATTACAAAGTTGTATAAGTGAATCAGCATATTACATGTATATGATGAATTTGAATATCAATATGAAAAAACAAGCAAAAGGAATCGGTTTTAAATCACTATAATGCATAACTAATGCTATAAGCCATATAAAGGCTTGTGGTTGGACTATTTATCACGAAAAATTGGAGTTGTTATGGCACTCGTTCCTCCACATGGTCTTCTAAGTGGTGGTGTAATACCGCTTCTAGATTTTATGGGCAAAATGGATAGAGAAGGGCGTGTTCATGACTGAATCAAGACTTACACATCTCAAGCAACTTGAAGCTGAGAGTATTCATATTATCCGTGAAGTAGCCGCAGAATTTGAAAATCCAGTCATGCTTTACTCAATTGGTAAAGACTCGGCTGTGATGCTTCATCTTGCATTGAAGGCATTTTATCCTGCAAAACTTCCTTTCCCTTTATTACATGTAGATACAGGCTGGAAGTTTAAAGACATGATCGCGTTTCGCGATAACATGGCAAAAACACATGGTTTTGATTTAATTGTTCATCAGAATAAAGAAGGCCGTGAAGCAGGAATCAACCCATTTGATCATGGCAGTTCGAAATATACGGATATTATGAAAACCCAAGCTTTAAAACAGGCTTTGGATAAATATCAGTTCGATGCTGCTTTTGGTGGGGCGCGCCGTGACGAAGAAAAATCACGTGCGAAAGAGCGTGTGTATTCATTCCGTGATAGTAAACATCGTTGGGATCCTAAAAACCAACGTCCTGAACTTTGGAATCTTTACAACGGTAAAGTGAACAAAGGCGAAAGTATTCGTGTATTCCCGTTATCAAACTGGACAGAGTTGGATATCTGGCAATATATCTATTTAGAAAATATTCAAATTGTTCCTCTTTATTTCTCTGCTGTTCGTCCTGTGGTTGAGCGTAGTGGTACGCTAATCATGGTTGATGATGAACGTATGCGCTTAAAAGAGGGTGAAGTTCCACAAATGAAGTCTGTACGTTTCCGTACGCTTGGCTGTTATCCATTAACAGGTGCAGTTGAGTCTGAAGCTGATACATTGCCAGAAATTATTCAGGAAATGCTGTTGGCAACAAGTTCTGAGCGTCAAGGTCGTATGATTGACCATGATGAAGCAGGCTCAATGGAAAAGAAAAAGCAAGAAGGCTATTTCTAAGACAGTTTCTAAATTTGTGGAGTTTGAGCAATGTCCCATCAATCAGACTTAATCAGCCAAGACATTCTGGCGTATTTAAAACAACATGAACAAAAAGACCTTTTGCGCTTTTTGACTTGCGGTAACGTAGATGATGGTAAAAGTACCTTAATTGGTCGTTTACTTTACGATTCAAAATTGATTTATGAAGATCAATTGCAAGCTGTAACACGTGACAGTAAGAAAGTGGGCACAACAGGTGATGCACCAGACTTGGCACTACTTGTAGATGGTTTGCAGGCTGAGCGTGAGCAGGGTATTACCATTGATGTTGCTTATCGCTATTTTTCGACTGAAAAGCGTAAATTTATTATTGCTGATACACCGGGCCATGAACAATATACTCGTAACATGGCAACAGGTGCATCGACTGCTGATCTTGCAATCATCCTGATCGATGCGCGCTATGGTGTACAAACTCAAACTCGTCGTCATACGTTTATTGCGAGTTTGCTTGGAATTAAAAATATTGTTGTTGCCATTAATAAAATGGACTTGGTTGAATATTCATCTGAACGTTTTAATGAAATTCAGGTTGAATATGATGCGTTCGTGAGCCAATTGGGTGATCGCCGTCCAGCCAATATTTTATTTGTTCCAATTTCTGCTTTAAATGGCGATAACGTTGTAAATCCATCAGCTCATACTCCTTGGTACAAGGGGCAAACCTTAATGAGTATTCTTGAGTCTGTGGAAATCAACCGCGAGTCAAGTAAACATGAATTCCGTTTCCCTGTTCAATATGTAAACCGTCCAAATCTCGACTTCCGTGGCTTTGCGGGTACAGTTGCATTAGGCGAAATTAAAGTTGGTGACGAGATTGTGGCGTTACCTTCTGGTAAGCGTTCTACAGTTAAGGAAATTGTTACTTTTGACGGTAACTTTGAGCAGGCAGTTGCTGGTCAAGCAGTCACCTTAACGTTAAATGATGAAATTGATATTAGTCGCGGTAATGTCTTAGTACGTGCAGGCGAGCAACCATTAATTTCAAGAAGTGTTCGTGCTTCCGTGGTATGGATGAATGAACACCCACTTGTAAAAGGTAAGTTGTACAATATCAAGATTGGTACACAAACTGTTCCAGCAAAAGTGACTAATATTAATTATCGTGTAAATGTGAATACACTCGAACACACTCAGGTAGAAGAGCTTGAGTTAAATGCGATTGCAGATGTTGTGGTTGAGTTTGATGCTCCAGTCGTGTTTGACCGTTATCAAGATTCACGTTACACGGGTTCATTTATTTTTATTGACCGTTTAAGTAACGTAACTGTTGGCGCGGGCATGGTAGAAGCCGCGGTAGAGTGGACGGCTCATAGTAATCCTGTTACTGCTGAAGATCGTGCTGCTCGTTTAGGTCAAAAACCTGCTGTTATTGGTGTTTCTGCACAATTAATTGAAAAATCTCAAGCTTTAGAAAGTTTGCTGATTCAGCAAGGTGTAGTTGCGATCGCGAAAACAAGCTTAACAGCTGAGCAATTGGTTCTATTGCGTGAGACGGGTGTTGTCATTATCACAACTTCTGTGGATGGTACAGATACCGAGATAACTGCTGAAACGGTAGAAGAAGCAGTAGAGAAAATTGTGGAATTAGTTCGTCTTTAATAGATTGAAAATAAGTTCTAAAAACCCGCGTAAGCGGGTTTTTTATTGAATTTAGAAAATATTTTGAGCTTTTAAAGTTAAATATTCCCTTACATCTTTGGGATAGCTCTGAATCATCTTTAAAAATATATCTCGATCACCTTGATATAAGGCGCGTGTTGCTTCCTCATAATTTGGCATATTGCCTAACATAGCAGACATAAAGCGGTCGATAGCTTGTTTGGCTAGCATAATATTGCCTTCAGAATTTGGGTTATTTAACTCTTTATCAATTAACTTGCGAATCACTGCTGATGCACTCGCGCTTTGCTGATCTAACCAATCCCAATGTTTTTTCTGTAAAGTGATTTCACGTGAAATTACTCCAAGTTTAGGTCGTCCAACTTTTTTAATTTCTTCCGGTTCAGCATAACGTTGTTGAAGTTCTTGTTCTGAACCAGAAAGATCAAGATCAATTTGTTGACCTGTTTGATCATTAAAAATCAGAATATTTTCTGTTGTTTTAGGAAGAGCTTTTAGTTTCTTTGCAAGTTCAACAAGGGAGTCACTCGCAATAAGCGTGCTTCCAGTGAAAGCAGTATAGGTGATTTTAGTATTCATTTTAGCCGCATATTTTTATCAGGGTAAAATAATATTATCAGGGTAAAATTAATTTGGCAAATGGTAAAATCATAACCAAAGAATTAACGGATTTTATGAGTGTAGTCTCTGAGATTAGGACTATAAAAATAGTCAAGATAATATGCTATTAAAAATTTTACTCTGCTTTAGTATCGCTTTTATGAGAGAATACGCCTTTAGTTGTATGTATAGAGACTCCTATGTTTGAGCAATCTCCTGAATCTTTAAGCGATATCGAAATTTTAGACATTTTACAGTCGATGAAAAAAGATAAGCTAGATACGGAAGCCAATGAGATCATCCGTAACGGGGGAAAAGCAGGACGTCAGGAAGCACATAAGCAGGCTTTGGTGGCACTAAATACAAATTTTGAAGAGAAGTTTGTAGAGGCAGTTACTCTTGCACTAGGTTTAAATGCAGCTCAAGCTAAAAAAATTCGCTATAAAAAAGATCGAATTCGTATTTTAAAAGCGCGTGGTATTGATTATCTTGCTGTTGATGGCGCAGAGACAGCGCAAGTTTTGGCACAAATTTCACAAGCAATTGTTCGAGAAGATGCAATAGTTACTCATGATTTGCATAATATTTTCCCATTTTGGAAAGAAGGCTTTCCAATGGTGCAATTTGATAATGCTTATAAAATTTTACAAGAAGATATTAGCTTGCACTTTCATGCGTTCTTAGATGCCATGATTGAGTATGTAAATAAATAAAAAATAAAAGCCCCGATAGGGGCTTTTATTTTTATAGTAGAGCAGAATTACATCGTACTAAAAAGTGGGAAAACACCAATCACTAAAGCTGTACCCATCAATACCATACAAGTGATAAATGCCCACTTAAAAGTGAACTTTTGATGGTCTGCAAAGTCGACTTTAGCAAGACCACATAACAAGTAGGTTGATGGAACGAGAGGTGATAACAAATGCACTGGCTGACCTACAATTGATGCACGAGCAATCGCTTCTGGGCTAATACCATAATGTGAAGCTGCTTCAGCAAGAATTGGCAATACACCATAGAAGAATGCATCATTTGACATAAAGAACGTCAATGGCATACTCACCAGAGCAGTAATTGGCGCTAGATATGGCCCCATACTTGTAGGGATCATTGCAACAAATTCTTTAGACATGGCTTCAACCATGCCTGTACCAGATAAAATACCTGTAAAAATACCTGCCGCAAAAATTAAACCTACAACAGCCAAGATACTGTCTGCGTGCATAGCGATACGCTTTTTCTGCATATCAACATCAGGGTAGTTGATGAGCATTGCAATACAGAACGCCAGCATGAATAACACTGACATCGGTAAAATGCCTTTGATCAATGCAATCATAAGAAGAATGGTGAGTACCATATTTACTTTACGTAAATGTGGACGAGTTGCTTCTGGGTCTTTTGAAACTGTAATGTTATCACCATGGTGACTTTCAAGCTCAATCACGCCTAAACGTTTTTGCTCATAGCGACCATATAAATATGCCAAGAAGAATAACCAGCCAATACTAATCACCATTGGAAGAATCATTGGTACAAAGATATGACTTGGGTCAACTTGGAGTGCACTTGCTGCACGCGCAGTAGGGCCACCCCATGGGGTCAGGTTCATTACACCACTACATAACAACATAAGTGCTGTCATGATCAGTGTATTCATACCGAGGCGTTGATAAAGAGGGAGCATGGCTGCCACGCAAATCATGTAAGTGGTTGAGCCATCGCCATCAAGAGAGACTAATGTAGTTAAAAAAACAGTCCCTAATGTAATTTTTAGGGGATCACCTTTAACTTTTTTCAAAATCCATTTAACCGGAGGATCGAAAAGACCTGCATCGATCATTAAGGCAAAATATAAAATTGCAAATAATAGCATTACGCCAGTAGGCGCAAGTTTTTTGATGCCATCTAGCATCATTTCACTGAGACCTTTAAGCTCGATATGGCTCAAGCTTTCAAAGTAGTGACCAAGGCCCCAGGCAATAAGAGAAAAAATAAATGGGATGAGAATTAAAGCAATAATAGGGCTTAAACGTTTGGACATGATTAAATACATGAAGCATAAAATCATGCCAACACCAAGTAATGTCAGCATACAATCAATCCTTTGCCTTTAGTTTTACTGAACAAGTTTATTCAAAAACTCTGACCTCGATTATTCTTATGAATTTTTATTAAAAAGACAAATAATATATTTAGTTTATTTGGTTAATATATATTCACTTGGAAAGGTATATTTTGAAGAAATACTGAACATATATAATAATGGTATAGTCTATTTATAATGTATAGTGCTTATTATATATACTTATAAAACCTTTATCATGTTTGAAATTATCATGTATTTTTAAAAATTATATTCTGTTTGAATACTGAAATGAGAAGTATACCCATTTACAAAGCTTCTACTCCCTAAGTTACATAACGAAAGTGAATCTGTAAATCTTTTATGTGCAAAATTTTATTTTAATTCAATTTAATTTTTTTATTTTAATGAATGAGTTAATTTATATATTTGAAATTGTGATTAGGATAATTAATTTAACTTTTAATATAAAATTATTTAAAAATAATAATTATCTTAAAAGGAATAAATTATTTATCGAAAAAATATCCTGCATTTGCAGGATATTTTGCACCAAAATAAATCAATTTTCATCAGGTGGAGATGGTAAATCATTTTTTTCTAATACACGTGTTACTAATAGCTGATCAATTTTAAAATGGTCTACGTCAACAACTTCAAATTTATAACCACCAAATTCAACAAAGTCGGCTGGACGAGGAATTTTGCGTAAACGGTACATCATGAAACCAGCTAATGTTTCATAATTCTCTTCATCAGGTAGTTCATCCATTTCAAGCGCGTGCTTAAGATCTTCAATAGGTGTACTACCATCAATCAGCCAAGAATTATTATCACGTTTAATAATTTGCTGTTCTTCTTCCATAGGGGTAACCCAATCCCCCATAACAGTAATCATGATATCGCTTAGCGTAATTACCCCAACGACAAGCGCATACTCATTAATTACAACAGCAAACTTTTCTTTTGTTGAGCGGAAGCGATCGAGTAATTCTGATAGTGTTAAAGTATCAGGTATCATTAGAACCGTACGAATAGTTGATTCATTGAGCTGGGTTAAAGATTGGTTGTTTAAAATACGTACAAGAATATCCTTAGCATCTACATAGCCAATCACTTGATCAATATTTTCATTACAAACCAGAAATTTGGAATAAGGATATTCTGCCAGTTTTTGGCGAATGCTATCTTCATGCTCGTTAAGCGTAAAATAAACAACATTTTCACGTGTTGTCATACTTGATGGGACTGTACGTTCTTCAAGCTCAAATACGTTTTCAATAAAGTGATGTTCTTGTTTTTGTAGTACACCTGCTTGAGCACCTGCATCCATCACTGCTGAAATATCATCAAAAGTAATATTGTCTTCGCGTGTGGTATTTACTTTAAACAAGCGGAATAGCAAATTGGCAATTGCATTAATTCCCCATGCTAGAGGCTTACAGATTTTGATAAAAATCTGAATAGGGTTAATTACACTAATTGCAATTTTTTCAGGTGCGATCATTGCCAAGCGCTTTGGCATTAAATCGGCGAATAAAATAAACAAAGAAGTTACCAATGTGAAAGATAGGGCGAATCCAATAGTTTGCGTCCAAGGTCCTTCATAGAAACGGTCAACTAAGTTCACAAAAAAAGGACGAAACGCAGCTTCACCCAATATACCGCCTAAGATTGCAACAGCATTTAAGCCGATTTGGGACGCTGCAAAAAAGTCTGCAGATTGTTCTTGTAAATCAAGTACTTTTTGAGCACGTTCTTCGCCAGCTTCGGCTAAAATCTTTAACTTTACTTTTCTGGCACCAGCTAGAGCAATTTCAGTTAAAGATAAAAAGCCTGCTGCGATGATGAGCAGTACGATGATAATGATATTTTGAAAGAGACTCACAAATCACCCGAGGATCATCATTATTATGACTATGTTTTAACACAAAAAAGCGCTGAGGTAATCAGATTGATTGCTCAGCGCTTAAAGATAATGTTTGAAAGAGACAATTAAATTAAAACTTATTTAATAGTGGGAAAATTGTGAATTATTGGTTAGGAATTCACGATTTTCCTCTTCGATCATTTGGCGAGCAACAAATAGAATGAGTTGGCGTAACCAGCGATGAGCTGGGTGATGGTGCAATAATGGACACCAAGCCATTTTAAGTTCAAACTCAGGAATGTAAAACGGTGGATCTTTAATAACTAATTTTGGATTTTGTGCTTGTAAACGCGCCATCCGAGTTGGAAGAGTAGCGATCAAGTCAACATTTTGAGCAAGTAATGCCGGCATCTGATAGTGACGCGTAAATACAGAAATTTTGCGGCGTTGACCAATACGTTCTAATGCTTGATCAATCCAGCCCAAGCCACCTTGTTTATCTGGGTTTACCCCAAAGCCAACACCCATACCCGTTTTAGATACCCAAATATGTTGAGCATCTAAATAGCTTTTTAGATTTAAATGAGTCACAGCAGGGTGTTTGTCATTTAAAATACAGCTAAAGCTATCACGCCAAACCAAAACTTGGTGGAAGCTTTGCGGGATTTCATTGAAGCGGTTAATGGCTAGATCAACTTTACCCTGTTCCATGTCTCTATATGACACATCACTTGGAGTAAGAAAATCGAGTACAACGTTTGGTGCTTCTGAGCGGAGGGCTTTAACAAGACGAGGGACTAAGGTGGCTTCTGCATAGTCAGAAGTCATAATACGGAAAACGCGATTACTGGTATAAGGGCGGAATTCGGTACGCGGTTCCAAAATCATTGAAAGGTCAGAAAGAGCATCACGAATACGCGGTTGTAATTCAAGTGCACGTTCTGTCGGTGTCATCCCTTCAGATGAGCGGATCAGGAGAGGGTCATTAAATAAATTACGCAAGCGGCGTAAAATATTACTCATGGCAGGCTGAGTAACACCAAGCTGTTCGGCTGCGCGAGTAACGTTTTTTTCACGAAGAAGAACATCAAGATATATTAATAGATTAAGATCTACCCGCTCCAGATTCATAAAAAAAATACCGAAAATAAAACCCTAAAATTGTTTCAAATTATGCCATATTTAAAGAACATTGTGTGAAAAAATGATGAGAAAAGCGACATTTTTTGTTGAAATTAAGTATGGGCAAAAAGTATCTCAAATGCTGGATTCTATTATCGTTGATCTATTTTTATTTTTATAATTATTGAACAAAAATATTTTCTTAATATTTAGTACTGTTCTAGCATACTGATTGACATTTTGCATTGGCAAAATTCGCCTAATTTACAATTGACTTTTTATATTAAAAATGAATGGAAAATTTTCAAAAACTGTATAAAAATAAAGCTTGGAGTGTTTTTTAATCAAAATTCTATACTCCTTTAGGATTATTTTGTTTTTATAAACAAAGTGTTATGTTTTTTAGTTTTACTTATAATATCGATTTATTGGTATATTTTTTAAATAAATACTGAAGATTAACGAAGGATATTGGATTAATTGATTGGCTAAGTCTAAGCTGTGTACATGAAGAAGCAGCTGGTGTCATAGGGAATTTTCATAACATGACTCTAGGCTTCGATCGATGAAATCCTAAAATGAATACAGGACAATATCATGACTACATATCAAACAGCGATTGATGCAGTACGTGAATTAAAAGCAAAATTCGGCAACACTTGGGCAGACATTAGCCCAGAAGATGCTGCTCGTATGCAACTTCAAAACCGTTTCAAAACAGGTTTAGATATTGCTAAGTATACAGCTGCGATTATGCGTCGTGATATGGCTGAATACGATGCTGATTCAAGCAAATATACTCAATCATTAGGTTGCTGGCATGGTTTCATCGCTCAACAAAAAATGATTGCTAACAAAAAGTATTTCGGTACGACAAGCAAACGTTATATCTACCTTTCTGGTTGGATGGTTGCTGCTCTTCGTTCAGAATTTGGTCCACTTCCTGACCAATCTATGCACGAGAAAACTTCAGTACCTGCTTTGATCGAAGAAATCTACACTTTCTTACGTCAAGCTGATGCAAAAGAATTAAATGACTTGTTCCGTGCTTTAAATAAAGCAAAAGAAGCTGGTGACTCTGCGAAAGTAGCTGAAATCACAGCTCAAATCGACAACTTCGAAACTCATGTTGTGCCAATTATTGCAGACATCGATGCTGGTTTCGGTAACGAAGAAGCAACTTACTTACTTGCTAAGAAAATGATTGAAGCTGGTGCTTGTGCGCTTCAAATCGAAAACCAAGTATCTGATGCAAAACAATGTGGTCACCAAGCTGGTAAAGTAACTGTTCCACATGAAGACTTCATCGCTAAGATCCATGCACTTCGTTATGCATTCTTAGAAATGGGTGTTGAAGACGGTGTTATCGTTGCTCGTACTGACTCTGAAGGCGCTGACTTAACTCAGAAGATCCCTGTAGTTAAAGAGCCAGGTGATATCGCATCTAAATATATTAGCTACTTAGATACTCAAGAAATTGATATCTCAGAAGCTCAAGAAGATGAGATCTTAATTAAACGTGATGGTAAATTACATCGTCCAACTCGTTTAGCTTCTGGTCTATACCAATTCCGTGAAGGCACTCAGATTGACCGTGTTGTACTTGACTGTATCACTAGCCTTCAAAACGGTGCTGACTTACTTTGGATCGAAACTCCGACTCCAAACGTACAAGAAATTGCACACATGGTTAACCGTGTAAAAGAAGTAGTTCCGAATGCGAAGCTTGTTTATAACAACAGCCCATCATTCAACTGGACTTTAAACTTCCGTCAACAAGCGTACGATCGTTGGGTTGCAGAAGGTAAAGATGTATCTGCTTACGACCGTGCTAAATTAATGAGCGCTGAGTACGACAATACTGAATTAGCTGCTGAAGCTGATGAAAAAATCCGTACTTTCCAAGCAGATGCTGCGCGTGAAGCTGGTGTGTTCCATCACTTGATCACACTTCCTACATACCACACTGCTGCTCTTTCTACTCATGAATTAGCACAAGGTTACTTCGGTGACCAAGGTATGTTAGCTTATGTTGCTGGCGTACAACGTAAAGAAATCCGTGGCGGTATCGCATGTGTGAAACACCAAGCAATGGCTGGTTCTGACATCGGTGATGACCACAAAGAAATCTTCGCTGGTGAAAATGCACTTAAAGCTGGTGACGATGCTAAAAACACAATGAACCAATTCTCAGCTCACTAAGAATTGACTTCATAAAAAACCCGCTCATTTGAGCGGGTTTTTTATTTATATTAAAAAATAGATTAATCTTCTTTTTTCAAAACATAATGTTCAGCTAAAGAACCTTCAACTTTTTTACCTTCCATATCTAAAGCGGTCGCGGTATTTTCACCAATAAAGAATTTACGGCTTTGAGCTTTATCATCTAAGGTAATAACAGAAGTATTGTCTTTATCGAAAGTAAACTTACCATGGGTTTCAAATGGGTTTGCATCACCTTTACCAAGATAGGTTTCTGTTAGCTCATAAGTTTTATCATCTTTTAATTCTAATTCAGTTTTGATGCCTTCACAGTCTGCACAAGGAAGCGTACCTTTATATTTACCATCCCAGTCTAAAGAATTCTCGGCTGTATGTGCTGTATCTACCGCTTCATTATTATTTGTTTGAGCAGTTTGTACAGGAGTAGATGCATCAGAGGTTGTTTCTGTTTTATTTTCATGTTTATTACATGCGACAAGAAGAGTACTCATAAGTGCAATTGCTAATAATGATTTTTTCATAATGAATAAAACCTCAAAAAATAAATATAAAGTACTGACAGGCTAGGAAAAAAGCATCGAAAATAAAAGCTCTAGTATGTAGCTTAATTTTAACAAAAGGTAAAGTGAGTAAAAATTGCACAGATTGGGGCTATATTTTTTTATATTTTAGTTGAGAATTAAAAGTATCCACTAAAGTGATTTAATGAATACTTTTAAAAATTTATGGTTGGGCAGAAACCCCACCTAAAGAATCGCACGCTGCTTTATAAAGTTGATATTGCTGTTCTACGACTTCATCTAAGGGCATTGCAAATAATTCTTCACCATTTTTATAGCTTTCTACATAAGAGGTCGCTTTTTCCTTACTCACCGCTAAAGATTGCTGGTAATAAGAGTTGATTGAACTTGTAGAAATTTCACTTGTTTCAATATTTTTACATTGAAAGTTATTTAAAAGTTTTTCTGCACGTTTGACCTCACTTGATTGGCCAAAAATACACCCAGTTAAAAATACAAACGGTACTAACACGAAAAAGATTTTCATGGGAAAAATTTATAAGAGCGAGGATGGGCGCTATTGTATAAATAATTCCATGCTTTACTGTGGTTTTATGTTAGACATTGATGTTTTTTTGACTCATTAAAATAAAAAAATTGTTTCTAAGTTTGTAATAAGCACTTTTTGCTTTTGGTGCATATTTTGCTTATCAAAAAAGCCATTATCAAAAATGAGCCAAAATGAATCGAATTCAACAAACTTTTCAGACTTCTTCAGCACCATTTTGGTATGCCCAGTTAGAACTGGGGTTTTGTTATGAAAACTCGCGCACCATAATGAGTCACAGAAAGCATTATGGCCCCGTTCGGGTGCAAAAAATGCTCTGGCCCGAAAAAACAGGGGTTTGTCATGCCATTATTGTTCATCCACCGGCTGGAATTGCAGGCGGTGATCATCTTACTTTTCAAATTGAAACAGAAGGGCAGGCGCATGCTGTAATTACCACACCGGGAGCGGGTAAGTGGTATAGAACAAATGGAAAACAGGCTTTCCAGCATATTTATTTGAATGTAAAAGATGATTCTATTTTAGAGTGGATGCCGCAAGAAACAATGCTTTTTGATGGTGCTTTAGCCCACTCTGAAACAGATATCCATCTTGAACAAACAGCAAGTTTTATTGGATGGGATATGCTGGTCTTGGGGCGGCAGGCTCGGGCTGAGAATTTTGTTCAGGGAAGCTATCACAACCAGTTTAAATTATGGCGCAAAAACAAGTTATTAGTTGCCGATACTTTATATTTTGAGGGAGGCGATCGCTGGTTAAGCTCGTGTTTAGGAATGAATAATCAGGCGGTGATGGCCAGTTTTTGGGCCGTGCCCCCTGAAAAATTCCGTTCTTCATTTTATTTAGAGCAACATATTGAACTCATCCGTGAACTTATTATGCGTATGGATGTTCCCGTGACGTTGACCTTATTAGAAGATGTACTGTGTGCGCGTTTTTTAGGAAATGATGTACGACGATGTCATGATGCTTTCGCAGCTATACGGGCTAAATTAAGACGTTATTGGTTTGATTTAGATGAAGAATTTCCAAGAATTTGGAAAACTTAAGTTACGTTAAATTGCGTATTTTAAAAACGATTAAAACCGGTATGCTGCTTTTGAGCACGCATTTTGCTTAAAGAAAATTAGATGCTATTTAGGAAAGAGATATGGAACTCAATCCAACAGAAAAAGATAAGTTACTCATTTTTACTGCAGGCTTAGTGGCTGAGCGTCGTAAAGCACGAGGCTTAAAGTTGAACTATCCGGAAGCTGTTGCATTTATTTCCGCAGCCTTACTTGAAGGTGCACGGGAGGGTATGACGGTGAGTGAACTTATGCACTTTGGAACGACTTTATTAAAGCGTGAAGATGTCATGGATGGGGTA
This sequence comes from Acinetobacter sp. UC24323, assembly GCF_024151445.1. NCBI lineage: Bacteria > Pseudomonadati > Pseudomonadota > Gammaproteobacteria > Moraxellales > Moraxellaceae > Acinetobacter > Acinetobacter sp. UC24323. The sequence goes on from NZ_JAHIBY010000007.1 coordinate 179,337, forward strand.
CCGGAAATGATTGCTGAGGTGCAGGTTGAAGCAACTTTTCCTGATGGTTCGAAATTAGTCACTGTTCATCAGCCCATTGTATAAAAAGGAATACTTATGATTCCCGGTGAAGTTATTACTCCAGAAACTGACATTGAATTAAATGTTGGACGAGAAACTTTGAAAGTTGTGGTGGCTAATCTTGGCGATAGGCCTATTCAGGTCGGTTCGCATTTTCATTTTTATGAAGCAAACGATGCCTTACAGTTTGATCGTGAGGCAGTCAAAGGTTTTCGGTTAAATATTGCAGCAGGCACAGCAATACGTTTTGAACCAGGACAAAGTCGAGAAGTAGAGCTTGTTGCTTTAGCTGGTAAGCGAGAAGTATATGGTTTTGCTGGTCGGGTAATGGGACGTTTGGATGAAAATGTTGATTAGAAAAGCAACGAAAGATGACACAGATACTATCGTTGCCATAATTGCTCCATATGTAGATCAAGTGATTGCAAATGACGAAGGGCGCTCACGCTTTAAACCAGAAGTCATACAAACAATTTTTGATCGAGAAGATATTCATTATTTTGTTGGAGAGATTGATCAACAGATCGTGGGTATAGTCGCTTATATGCAACCCTCACATTTAATGCATTTTTTTATTAAAAAAACACATTTGAAACTAGGTCTAGGGCGACAGCTTTGGGATTTCATAGAAGAAAAAATTAAAAATGAAAATATAGACATTGAAAAAATTACGGTGAATTCAAGTTTTTATGCTCAAGATATCTATGAAAAATTTGGTTTTATTGTAAGTGGTGATGCTGCTGAAAAATGGGGAATCCGGTTTATCCCGATGACAAAATATTATGCTTTGCCATCAGAAAAATAAGGAACTAATCATATGAAAATGTCACGTCGTGCATACGCAGAAATGTTTGGTCCAACGGTTGGTGATCGTATTCGCTTGGCTGATACAGAGCTTTTTATTGAGGTTGAGCAAGATCTAACGACCTATGGTGAAGAAGTTAAGTTTGGCGGTGGCAAAGTCATTCGTGATGGAATGGGGCAATCTCAACTTTTAGCCGATGAAGTTGCCGACACTGTGATTACTAATGCTTTGATTGTAGATTGGTGGGGGATTGTAAAGGCGGATGTTGGCTTAAAAAATGGTCGAATCTGGAAAATAGGGAAAGCAGGAAATCCTGATATTCAACCTAACATTACCATTCCTTTAGGTGCTGCAACAGAAGTGATTGCGGGTGAAGGGCAAATTTTAACGGCAGGTGGTATTGATACTCACATTCACTGGATTTGCCCACAGCAAGTTGAAACTGCACTTATGTCGGGTACAACAACAATGGTGGGTGGCGGAACAGGACCTGCAGCAGGTACTTCGGCAACGACAGTGACTCCAGGGCCTTGGCATATTGCGACCATGTTGCAGGCGATTGATGATTTGCCTATGAATATTGGTCTATTGGGTAAAGGGAATTTAAGTTTACCTGACCCCATTCGCGAGCAAATTAAAGCAGGAGTAATTGGATTAAAACTACATGAAGATTGGGGATCAACTCCTGCGGCTATTGATAACTGTTTGAGCGTTGCAGATGAGTATGATGTACAGGTCGCAATTCATACGGATACTTTAAATGAAGGTGGTTTTTTAGAAGAAACGCTAGCGGCATTTAAAGACCGTACGATTCATACTTACCATACCGAAGGTGCGGGCGGCGGGCATGCTCCCGACATTTTAAAAGCAATTGGGCAAAGTAATGTGTTGCCATCTTCGACCAACCCAACACGACCTTATACGATCAATACCATTGATGAGCATTTAGATATGCTCATGGTATGCCACCATTTAGACCCTGCAATTGCTGAAGATATTGCTTTTGCAGAAAGTCGTATTCGCCGTGAAACCATTGCTGCTGAAGATATTTTACAAGACTTAGGTGCAATTGCCATGATGTCATCTGACTCTCAGGCAATGGGACGTGTGGGTGAAGTGATTTTAAGAACTTGGCAAACTGCCCACAAAATGAAAGTACAACGTGGTCCATTAGAGGGTGACAATGAGTTTCATGATAACAATCGCGTTAAACGCTACATTGCCAAATATACAATTAACCCGGCAATTACCCATGGTTTAAGTCATGAAATTGGTTCGGTTGAAGTCGGAAAACTTGCTGATTTAGTATTATGGAAGCCTGCGTTTTTTGGCGTGAAACCTTCCATGATCATTAAAGGTGGCATGATTGCGGCAGCGCCAATGGGTGACATTAATGCTTCAATTCCTACACCTCAACCAGTGCATTATCGTCCAATGTTTGGTGCTTATCCACGTGGTGTGCATAACACCTGTATTACCTTTTTATCTCAAGTCGCAATTGATGAAAAAGTTGCTGAGAAGCTAAATCTTAAAAAGTTAATCAGTCCGTGTAAAAACACGCGTTCAATTACCAAAGCCGATATGAAACATAATACATATTGTCCTGTTATGCAGGTTCATCCTGAGACTTACGAGGTGCGGGCCGATGGTGAATTACTAACGTGTGAACCTGCTGACGTATTACCGATGGCACAACGTTATTTCTTGTTTTAATGAATTTATAGAGGTGATTTGCCTCATTACCTTATATATGAAAGAAATAAGTAAGGAGAGAAAAGCTAAATGAAAATTTACACCCAACGTCTTGAAGATATTTCTCCTGATCAGGCATTTGAAACGGTTGAGCTAACGTTTGATACCCGCCAAAAATCACGTTTTCGAGCGGCTTTAGCGAGTGGCGTAGATATTGGTGCGGATTTGCCACGTACCGGCATTTTGCGTAGTGGTTCATATATTGCAACGCAAGAAGGGGATGTATTACGTGTCGATGCCAAACCTGAAAGGTTAATGCAAGTCACTGCTCAGACTGAATTTGATTTGCTTAAAGCGGCTTATCATTTAGGTAACCGACATGTGCCATTAATGCTGACACCAACAGCTTTATATTTTGAGCCTGATCATGTGCTTGCAGAAATGGTGGAAGGTTTGGGGCTTGCTGTGACAGAAACCGATCATCCGTTTGAACCTGAAAGCGGTGCCTATGCACAGCATAGCCATGACCATCGTTTAAGCCCAATCAAAGCTTTACACCATGTCCACTCATAATGCTGCGCAATTACTGCAACTGCTGACATTGTCTTCTACGGCATTGCCAGTTGGAGCATATTGCTATTCGCAAGGTGTGGAAACCGCCATTGATATTGGCTTAATACACGATGAATCCTCGGCAATTGCTTACTTTGAAGAAGTGCTTGAAATGCTGCTAGTACGCTTTGAGTTGCCTGTACTTAAACGTCTTATGCAACATTATGATGACCCAGATCAGTTTCTAATTTGGGCACATTTGTATAAGGCAAGCCGAGAAAGTAGAGAGCTTTTGGCCGAATCTCAGCAACTCGCATTTTCTTTAAATGCATGGATTAAAGATGTTTTAAAGAAAACAGTTGAGGTTAAAAAGCAGTTTGGTTTTGTGCCTGTCTATGCGCAGCTTTGCGGTCGTTTAGAACTTAAAGATGTGGATGTACTTACGGCGTATACCTTTACCGTTTTAGAAAATCAGGTTCTAGCCGCAGTAAAAACTGTCCCATTGGGCCAAATGGCAGGACAAAGAATTTTATGGCATTTGCATGGGCGAGTACCACAAGCTGTAGAGAAGGCTTTAAAACTTAAAGATGAGCAATTGAGTAGTGCTTTGCCGCGCTATGCCATGCTGAGCATGAAACACGAAACTCAATATTCACGGTTATTCAGATCTTAAGTTTAGGAAAAAGGATAAAAATCATGACAGAACGTAGTCCATTACGAGTCGGAATTGGCGGACCAGTCGGTTCAGGTAAAACAGCACTTACGCTTAATTTATGCCGTGCCTTACGTGATAAATATAATATGGCAGTGGTGACAAATGATATTTATACCAAAGAAGACTCAAACTTTTTAACCCGTAATGAAGCGATGTCACCAGATCGTATTGTAGGTGTCGAGACAGGTGGTTGCCCGCATACAGCAATTCGTGAAGATGCTTCAATTAATTTAGCTGCGATTGATGATCTGTGCGAAAAATTTGATGGCTTAGAACTCATTATTATTGAAAGCGGCGGTGATAATTTAGCAGCAACATTTAGTCCAGAGCTTTCTGATTTAACTTTATATGTCATTGATGTAGCAGGTGGTGAAAAGATTCCTCGTAAAGGAGGACCGGGTATTACCAAGTCAGATTTACTGATTATTAATAAAACTGACCTCGCACCTATGGTGGGAGCAAACCTTGATGTCATGGACCAAGATGCAAAACGCATGCGTGGTGAAAAGCCATTTTTATTTTCAAACATGAAAACACAAGATGGGCTTGAAGAAATTATTCAATTTATTGAGAAGCAAGGGCTGTTTAAGGCTTAAGGAGTAACTATGAACTTCATTAAAAAATGGAGCGTTGGGCTCCTTAGCATGTTACCTGCGTTAGCTATGGCTCATCCAGGGCATGACCATGTACATTCAGGTTTTATAGCAGGCTTTATTCATCCGTTTACGGGGTTGGATCATTTAATAGTGGCTTTAGGCTTTGGTGTCTTGCTTTGGTCGGCAGCCAAACAGTGGAAAATTGCTGGCGTCATCACTTTAAGTATCACCTTAGTGATTGGCTTTTTGGTAGGTGCTCAAGGTTTGGTACCCGCCAATGTTGCTGAATACGGTATTGTTGCTTCTTTAATTATTACAGCGATTGCGCTATGGACAAAATCAAATCGGATTTTACCTATCGCTGCCGCTTTACTCGCAAGCTTTCATGGGATAGCTCATGGTGTTGAGTTAGCACATGCAGGGCATATTGTGGCGTTAGTAATCGGTATGGTTACTGGTATGGCACTTATCTATTGTGGTGGGCTTGCACTAGGTGCAGTATTTACACGTTATGTGCCATATGGCAAAAAAATTGTAGGTGCCTGTGCAGCAGTTGTTGCAGTGATTGGTTTGAGTTAATTAAAACTTTGTAGCGAAAAAAGGTAGCTTTAAGCTACCTTTTTTGATTTGCAAAATAAAATGTGTGTGCATAAAAATATTTATACTGTTTTTACAGCGATGGTTATCTTTTATAGTGGAGATGTTCAGGCCTATGATTTTTTTCAACTAGAAAGTGATGATTCTGCTTTATTAAATACAGATCAGTTGTTAGATCAATCAGATTTAAACTTGGAACAAAGGCGGTTGGCGATTGAGCATGATGATGAAGTTAATAACTATAATGTGCTCAAAAACGAATTTTATTCAAATGAGCGTTGGGTGATTTATAATTATACAGCCTATGATACGGGGCAACTTCATAGCAAAAGCATCACTGGTTTAACGAATCATATTAATATTCAAGATTTATCCATTTCAGTTGGGTATGGAGTTAACTATAGTGTTAACCCAAGACTGAAAATTGGTTATGAATATATTTCGAGTTTTCCTTACGATCGAGGTCAACTCATACGATTTTTTACGATCTATCTATTCTGAAATACAAAATTAAAATAATCGAATTCAAATAAGATAGATCAGGTAAAGTAATTCGTTATAAAAATTCTGCATGATTAAATTTTCTGATAAAGACCTGCATGGACTGTACCAGCTTTGGTTGTTTTAACTTGCTGCCATGTTGCAGGAAGGTGAAGCTGAGATAAATCTCGGTCAGCTTCAACATAAATGTACCCATTATTTTTAATATGTGAGTCTGCTAAGTGGGCAAGTTCTTGCCATAAATTAAGACTATAAGGAGGGTCTAAAAAAACGACATCAAACTGTTCTTTTAGGCGTGGTAGAGCTTGTTGAGCAGTTGCATTAATTAAATGGCAATTCTGCGCTTTGAGCAATTGAATATTATCTTTTAAAAATCGTGCCTGCGTCTTATCTGGCTCAATCATATAAACAGATGTAGCACCGCGCGATAATGCTTCAAAGCCTAATGCCCCAGAACCTGTACAGATATCGAGAACATGAGCGTTTTGAATGTCCCACATGAGCCAGTTAAATAAAGTTTCGCGGACACGATCGGGAGTTGGTCTTAATCCTTCAATACTGGCGAATGGTAAAACTCGTCTTTTCCATTCGCCCCCAATAATGCGTAATTGATTTTTCATTATTCATCGACCTCGTTTGTAGCAGGACGAGTTGGTGTTGCCTGTGGAGTAGAGGCTGCTGCGGAAGTCGGAGCAGAGGTCGCTGGAGTAGAGCTGGCACTTTCATTACCACTTGGAAGTTCACCCGGTTTAATCCCAGCAGTCATCAGGCCACCATTGACTTGATGGTTGGCTGGTCGAATCGGATTTTTCTTACGGGTTAATAACCAGTAATCAAACACGGGTTTAGCAAGTTGGGCTGCTGAACCACCATGACGGCCATTTTCCCAAATAACTGCAATAGCGATTTCTGGTTTATCAGCCGGAGCAAAGCCAACAAAAAGACCGTGGTCAAGTTGGCGTTCACTAAGCGCAGCTTCGTTATAACGTTTGCCTTGAGCAATACTTTTAACCTGTGCTGTACCTGTTTTTCCGGCAATTTGATATAGCGGTGTACGGATGCCACGACCAGTACCTGATTGAATTACATCAATCATGGCTTCTCGCATTTTTACCCAATCTTCATCTGTACCATTGAAATTAATTTTTCCATCAGGTGCATTACGTACGGTAAAAGGTTTTGCACCATGGGTTGCACGTAAAACATGTGGAACTACATGCGAGCCGTGGTTTGCCGTAATGGCAGTTGCCATGGCGAGTTGTAAAGGAGTTGCGGTAAATGCACCTTGACCAATACTGACTGAAATCGTTTCACCTTTCATCCATTTGGATTTGCGTGTACGCATTTTCCATTCAGGATTTGGATATAAGCCTTCACTTTCACTTGGTAAATCGACACCTGTTTTTTGGCCAAAGCCGAATTGACGCATCCATTGGTTCATCTGATCGATGCCCATTTGATTGGCCAAAATATAAAAATAGGTGTCACAAGACATGATAATGGCTTTGTGCATGTTCACGATGCCATGGCCGGTTTTTTTCCAGTCACGGAATTTGTGTGAGTCACCCGGTAAATGGAAATAACCAGGGTCGGAAATAGCAGTAGCCCAATCGACAATTCCATAATGTAAACCGCCCATCGCTTCCATTGGCTTAATGGTTGAACCAGGAGGATATACACCTTGTACTGCGCGGTTATAAAGAGGCTGATCTATATTGTCACGTAGAGAACTATAATCTTTATGATTAATACCCGTTACAAATAAGTTAGGGTTAAAACTTGGGCTTGAAACCAACGCAAGAATTTCACCGGTGCGTGGGTCTATCGCAACAATTGCACCACGTCGACCAGCGAGTTGTTGCGACGCGACAACTTGCAAACCATAATCTAATGATAAGTAGAGATCGTTACCACGGGTTGGGTCTTTACGACCTAAGTGACGCAAAATATTACTATGAGCATCTGCTTCTACAGACTCATAACCAGGTGTTCCATGAAGTAAATCTTCATAGCTTTTTTCTACACCAATTTTACCAATCAGGTTTGTTCCAGCATATAAATCTTTATCAATACTTTTTAATTCTTTATCGTTAATACGGCCAACATATCCAATCACGTGAGCAAATAAATCACCATGTGGATAATAGCGCGTCATTTGAGTTTCAATTCTAACCCCGGGGAACTTGTATTTAACTTCACTAAACTTGGCAATATTTGTCTCGGTCAAATTCAGTTTAATGGCCACACGTTCAGTTTTACGTGCTGTTTTAATGCGGCTTTTAAAACGATCTACATCTTCTTGAGTGAGTTCTAAAATAGGCTGTAATTGTTCAATAACGGTATCAACGTTCTCAACATCTGCTTTACTTAATGTCGCGGTAAAAACAGGATAGTTATCTGCCAGTAAAACCCCATTGCGGTCATAAATATAACCACGAGCAGGTGGAAGGGGTTGTAGGCGAATACGGTTTTTATCCGATGCTGTCGAGAACTCATCATAATGAAAAATTTGTAGATAAGCGTATCGGCTGGCTAGTACCAATAAACAGATAATCACAAGCCCTACGGCAAAAAATATACGACCTCGATAAATGCGCTTTTCTTGCTGGATATCTTTTAAAGGAAAGTGCTGTTTCATACGGATCGACTTAATGACATAGGGTGAGAAAAATAGCTGCTTATTCTAACGCAAGCGCACTTAAAATATCGCATATTTTTCAAAGTTTCAGTGAAGAGGCAAATTGGCTTTTTTGACTTTGTAGACAACAAAATTGTAGAGTCTTGTATATAAGAAGCAAAATAATTCTGTTAAAGTCTCTCATTCAATAGAATAGGGTTGTTCTCACCATACGATTAGGGAAAATGGAGAAAATAATGAGAAAAATTTATCCCTTACTTGCAGTTTTGACAGTAAGTAGTTGGGCACATGCTCAAGATTACTCATTTCTTCCAGAAGCAAAATTAGCAGATCATAAAGCATCTACCTGGAATGTAGGCGCCGGTTTTACACAAAAATTGTTACATCTCAATGGTGAGTGGGTAAATCCTTATGGAATTGCTTACGCAAAAGTTGGTGCATTTTTAAATGGCGATAAAACTGCTGGAGGGCAAGTCGGATTCCGCTATCCGTACTACCTTACTGGAACAGATAAAAATGGTTACTATATTGGCTTTTATGCTGGACATCTTGATAGCAAATCGGTAGATGGAGATTATAAATCTCGTTTAGGTGCTGGTGTCGATTTGGCATATGTATTGTTGAATTCAGAAAGAATTAGTACGTTTAGTGTGGGTATTGGCGCAGCGGAAAAATTAACGGACCAGAATGGTGATGTTGCTGCAGATACTAAACCACAAATTCAATTTTCTTATTCTCTAAGTTTTGGTTTATAAAACAAAGCAGTTTATCGTTAACTCGCCATAAGCAGAGCACAAATAAATACGAGAGTCTTACATGTTAGAGTACGTCAGCGGATTGTGGCAGACCTTTTTACACAGACCTGATTTTTGGGCCGTTTTGAGTATCATTCCGGTCACTGCCTTTGTCACATGGGCACATGTGTGGATGGCTTTAAAAATGGTGTTTTACCCAATCAAGTTTTGGGGATTTCATTTAGGTCCTTTACCAGTCGGCTGGCAAGGTATTGTGCCACGTAAAGCAGGACGTATCTCTGGAATTATTACCGATAATACTTTATCGAAGTTAGGTTCTTTGCGTGAGTTTTTAGAGGCAATGGACCCTGAAGACATGGCACGTATTATTGGTGAGCAAGTCGGATTTGAACTTGAGCATTTGATTGATGAAGTGATGATCGATCGTAATGCAGTGCTTTGGGAAAATTTACCCTATTCAATTAAACGCCGTATTTATGCTCAAGCGCATAAGCAATTACCAGGTGTACTCAGAGAATTAGTGACTGAGCTGACTATGAACGTTGAGTCACTGGTTGATATGCGTGAAATGGTGGTGAGCCAAATGGAAGGTGATCGCCGTTTAATGGTACGTATGTTTTTAAAAGTTGGACAAAAAGAAATCAACTTTATTTGGCATATTAGTGCACTAATCGGGATGTTCTTTGGTGTTTTCCAAATGGTGGTCTGGTTTGTGGTGCCTTGGCATTGGACAGTACCTTTTTGGGCGTCTATTTGGGGCTTTTTAACTAACTGGATTGCAATCTGGATGGTATTTAACCCGATTGAACCGCATTACATTCGTTATCCGCAAATATTTAGATTAACAAAAGATCGTAAGTTCCCTTGGATTGTACCTGTTTTACGAATTGGTACTTATAATGTTCAAGGGGCTTTCATGAAGCGTCAAGAAGAAGTTTCAGAAGTCTTCTCTAGCGTAGTGACAGAAGATCTGATTACGTTAAAATCAATTATGACAGAAATGATGTATGGTTCACGCAAGGACAAAACGCGTCGTATTGTTAAACGTCATATTAACGAAATCATGGAAACTCCACTTGTTCGAACATCTTTACAGCTTTCTTTAGGCCCAAGAGAGTATGCAAGGTTAAAGACGGACTTGATTGATCGTTCAATTGAAATTACGATGGGACCGGTATGTGACCCTGCACTAAATGCAAGCCGGGCACAGAAGATTTTTCAAATGTTTAAAGAGCGTATTCGTGAACTAACACCAAAAGAGTTTCAGAATTTGTTACGTCCAGCATTTCAAGAGGACGAGTGGATTCTTATTGTACTAGGTGGGGTAACCGGATTTATTGCTGGTACAATACATTTGTTTGTGGCTTTCTTATAATTCGAAGTCGGGCAGGATCTATTGAAGATCAATGAAACTAAATCTGCCAGACCTCACATTCATTGTTTTAAATGAGGATGTTTTTTATGCGCATTATCTTACTCGGACCACCTGGGGCAGGCAAAGGTACTCAGGCTCAGTTGATCTGTAAGCGCTACAATATCCCACAAATTTCAACCGGTGATATGCTCCGTGCTGCAATTCGTGAAGGTACTGAATTAGGTTTAAAAGCTAAAAGTGTGATGGAATCTGGCGGTTTGGTTTCAGATGAACTCATTATCGGTTTAGTAAAAGAACGTATTGCTCAACCTGACTGCGTGAATGGTTGTATTTTCGATGGCTTCCCACGCACTATTCCTCAAGCAGAAGCTTTGGAAAAAGAAGGGATCAGCATTGATCATGTAATCGAAATTGATGTACCTGATGAAGAAATCGTAAAACGTCTTTCTGGTCGTCGTCAGCATCCAGCTTCTGGTCGTGTTTATCACGTTGTATACAATCCACCTAAAGTGGAAGGTAAAGATGATGAAACTGGTGAAGATCTTGTTCAACGTCCAGATGACCAAGAAGAAACAATCCGTAAGCGTTTAGCGTCTTATCACACTGAAACAGAACAATTGGTTGGTTTCTACCAAGGTCGTGCTGCTTCTGGTGAAAACGCGCCAACTTATGACAAGCTTGATGGCTTGCGTACAATTGAAGATGTACAAAAAGATTTGTTCAACATCTTAGACAAATAATTTAATATTATTTGTAATACCGAGCCCTCTTTGTGAGGGCTCTTTTCTTTCATTAAGTGCAGGAGAATGATTTGAAAATCATTTTGATTTTGGTGGTATTGCTGAGTCTGGCACTATTGTTATTTTTACTGTATCAAAGCTACAAAATGCTGAGAAAAGTACAAAAACAAACGAAAGAAGAAAGAAAACAGCAAAAGCGTTTAAAGTAACTAAATTGGGTATAAGCTATACCCAACTTTTATTCTGCCTCAATGTTTTTAACCGCAATTTGTTTTTGAGCACCAAACTCAAAGCGGTCCGGCCAGTTACATACATCAGCAACCACGCACTCTGAACATTTTGGTTTACGGGCAATACAGCAGTAACGACCATGTAATATCAGCCAGTGATGTGCATCTAAAATAAATTCTTTAGGAATGACCTTTACTAAACGGTGTTCAACTTCAAGAACATTTTTACCTATTGCTAAGCCCGTTCGGTTTCCAACACGGAAAATATGGGTATCGACAGCCATAGTCGGCTGACCGAATGCAGTATTTAAAACCACATTGGCTGTTTTACGGCCTACGCCTGGCAAAGCTTCCAAATCTTTTCGGTTACTTGGAACTTCACCGTTAAACTGCTCCATTAAAATCTTACAGGTCTTGATAACATTTTCGGCTTTTGCGTTATAAAGACCAATTGTTTTAATGTACTCTTTTAACCCGTCTACGCCTAAGTTATAGATTTTTTCAGCGGTGTTCGCAACAGGATAGAGCTTATCAGTTGCTTTGTTGACACTAACGTCGGTTGCTTGCGCCGATAACATAACGGCAATGAGCAATTCAAATGGTGATGAATATTTTAATTCGGTCTGTGGAGAAGGTCTTTGTTCACGAAGGCGTTCAAAGAAAATTTGAATCTGCTTTTTCGTCATATTTTTGACGGCCATTCAGACCTCCTGTAATTGAATGAGTTGCTGTTGTAGTTCATCAAGTTGAAGACGCTTTTTGGCATCTTCTCGAACACTGAGCTGCTTTTCCAACTTTTTAATTTGTGTACGAATTTTCGCTAATTCAATTGTGGTTTTTGCATCGCTTACAATTGCTTCTTTTGGCTTCTCGATGAGCTGAATTGAAGGTAAATCATCAAGTGCTTGAGAGAACTGTGCAAACAGCTGGGTATCGATTTCAGCACGTACAACAGGGCCTTTGCGGTGAATACGGCGTTTTTCTTCACGTTGAATATGCGCGTAATAACGTTGTCGTAAATCATTTTGCTCCGCAATGCGTTGCTGTTCGCTTGGCAATGCTTGAGTGTCTTCGACTAGATCAATACAGTCAACTGGGCAGGGTGGAATACATAACTCACAACCTGTGCATAGATCAGTCAAAATTGTATGCATGAGCTTACCACTACCAATAATGGCATCTACTGGGCAGGCATTAATACATTTTGTACATCCGATGCATTCATCTTCGCGAATAATTGCCTTCATGCGTTGTGGGCGTCCATCCGCCTGTACAGGCCAGACACTCGTTTCAGCAGGTAATAATGGGCGATTTAATAATTGTGCCAGTGCATCGGCCACTGGCTGTCCACCAGGAACACATTTATTTGCTTCTTCACCTTCAGCAATGGACTTTGCGTAAGGTAGACAGCCGTCACGGTGCCCACACAGACCACATTGTGTTTGTGGTAGTAACGCATCAATCTCGCGTATGAGAGAAATAGATGGATTCATAGAGGAAAATAGCTTGCTTAAAACGATGCGATAATGAAGAAAAACCTAAGTAAGGTCAATGGATTTTAACGAATTTATTGGCTTTTTGATTGACCTAAAATGTCGCCAATATTGCACAATAATAGATCAATAAAAGTGAAAAGATAAATGACTATTATTGATTGTTAGACAGTTTTCCTAAAAATAAGTTTATGATAATTAAGAAAAATAAAATAATTTAAAATAACTATTGTTAAAATTGATGGAAAGGGATTTAATATTTTGCTGCTAAATGATGCATTTTAAAATGTATTGCACCAATTTAATTCATTACTATGCTGAGGACCGTGCATTGAAATATAACAACCTGAATGAATTCCTGAATTACGTGCAAGCGCGTGATCCGCATCAACCTGAGTTCTTACAAGCTGTCGAAGAAGTAATGACGAGTTTGTGGCCATTTATTGAAAAAAATCCAGAATATGCCGAGCAGGGGTTGCTAGAACGTTTGGTGGAACCAGAACGTGTGATCCAATTTCGCGTTTCATGGATGGATGATCAAGGCCAGACTCAAGTTAACCGTGCTTTTCGCGTTCAATACAATTCAGCAATTGGTCCATTCAAAGGTGGAATGCGTTTCCATCCATCGGTCAATCTATCAATTTTAAAATTTTTAGGTTTTGAGCAGACTTTTAAAAACTCACTGACGACTTTACCAATGGGTGGGGGGAAAGGTGGTTCAGATTTTGATCCTAAAGGTAAATCTGATGCTGAAATTATGCGCTTCTGCCAGGCATTAATCATTGAGCTTTATCGCCATTTAGGACCCAATACGGATATTCCAGCTGGGGATATTGGCGTGGGGGCACGTGAAGTTGGTTATATGGCAGGTATGATGAAAAAGCTGAGTAATGACACCGCTTGTGTCTTTACCGGTAAGGGAATTTCATTTGGTGGTAGCTTAATGCGTCCTGAAGCAACTGGTTATGGTACGGTTTATTTTGCAGAAGAAATGCTAAAAGCCCGTGGACAATCTTTTGCTGGTAAAACTGTTTCCGTTTCAGGCTCTGGTAACGTCGCACAATATGCGGCAGAAAAGGCGATGTTCTTAGGGGCAAAAGTTGTTACTTTGTCGGACTCAAACGGCACAGTTTATTTAAAAAATGGTTTTACAGATGAGTTGCTTGCTGAAGTTATGGAACTCAAAAATATCCAGCGCGGCCGTATTTCAGAATTTGCTTCTAAGCATGGCTTTGAATATTTTGAAGGGAAGACACCTTGGCATATTCCTGTAGATATTGCCTTACCATGTGCAACACAAAATGAATTAACTGGCGAAGATGCCAAAATGCTCATCGCTAATGGAGTAATTTGTGTGGCTGAAGGCGCTAATATGCCATCTACACTTGAAGCTGTTGAGCATTTTATTGAAGCTAAGATTTTGTATGCGCCTGGTAAAGCTTCTAATGCGGGTGGGGTGGCAACTTCTGGTTTAGAAATGTCTCAAAATGCGATTCGTTTAGGCTGGACACATGCTGAAGTCGATGAACGCTTACATGCAATTATGAAAGATATTCATGCCAATTGTGTTAGATACGGTACTAAAGAAGATGGTACTGTGAATTATGTAGATGGTGCCAATATTGCTGGTTTTGTAAAAGTTGCTGATGCGATGCTTGCACAAGGTATTTATTAAAATATAGAAATAAAAAAATCCGATGCAAAAGCATCGGATTTTTTTAGTCTAAAACTTATTTTTTAGGCTTTTTAACGAGTTCTTGTTCTACAACCATATCTAACACATCTGCTTGGCTAGATTGATCTGCTGCCGGGTTTTTCACTTCAAAACGTTTTACACGTAAGATTACGCGTTGGTTTGGATTGTGTTCAAAACCTTCGATTTGACCGTAATATAATGACCAATTTTTGTCAGCGTAAGTTTTTACGCCTTTGTCATCATATTTAACTTCACGAACTTGCAAGCAAGTTTGTGGTGCAACACCTGTGCAAGATTTAGTTTCTGGCGCTACTTCAAGGAAAACAGTTTTACCTTCAGATTGATATTTTGCTTCAGGTGTCATTTTACCTGTGAAAGTATATTTCTGGCCTTGAGCGTCAGTTACTGTCAATGTTGGTTGATCAACATTTGTTGTATTAAGTTCAAATGGAATCGCACGTTTTTGGAAGAGGCTGCTAGAGAATTGTTCCTGTTTCATTAAAGCAGGTTCACAAGCCATCATAGTTGACATGACATCAGTCGTTACAATCGTATTGTTTTCAACTTTCCAAGTGGTGCCTTGGCGGTTACAACCCGTATCAATTGATAAACGGTCGTTTGTAAAGTTAAGAACAATCGGCTTTTTAGTATTTTCAGGCTGGTATGACCATGAATAATCAGTTAAAGCTTGAGTATTGGTTGCTTTTTCGCCTTGGAAAATATGCTTTTGACCTGCTTTATCTGTCACGCTTAAGATTACCTGACCATTGTTATTACTAATTTCGATTGGCAATTTCGCTTCACTAAAGATGCTATTAGACAATTGTTCTTGTTTCATTAAATCGTCTTGGCAAGCCATCATTGTTGATGCAAGTGGAGAAGTTACAAGTTGGTTGCCTTCAACTTTCCAAGTACCGCCTTGGCCATTACAGCCAGTGTTAATTGCTAATTTACCGTCTGCATTAAAGTTAAGAATAAGTGGCTTAGATGCTTTTACATTTTGATAAGTCCAAGCATATTCACTTAAAGTAGTCGCAAGATTTTGTTGTTGCTCAGATACAATTGGAGCTTGAGTGTTTGAAACTGTTTGACACGCCATCAAAGAAAAAGGTAATAACGCAAGAATTAAATATTTAATTTTCATTTAAAAAAACTTCAAGTAAAAAAACAACAGCACTAAGCTTAAAACATTCTTAAAAAAAGAAAATGTAAACATTTGATTGTTTCGGTTTTTAAAATGTATAAGTTTGTAAATTATTCTATTTTTCAACAAAAATAATGGTATACCCCGCAAAACGGGGTATTTTCCAAAAATTAATCAAAGCGGTATATATCCATACCTAGTGAGCCCATTGTGAAGCTACTATGAACAATCGTAAAACGATGTCCCGTACCCATAGCAAAAAACAAAGGTGCAAAATGCTCAAGTGAAGGATGATTACGTTTCACAAACGGCAGGGTTTGCCACTCCAGTACACCATCATAGTCTTGATGACTCAACTTACTGACCACTGTATTTCTAAAAGTTGAAGCCCATTCAGGTACTTTTGAATTGTCACCTTGCCAAGACAGTTCAGCAAGATTATGAGTAATACTTCCAGAGCCAATCAATAAGATTTGTTTTTCACGTAAAGGTGCCAGCGTTTGGCCAATCCGATAAATTTCCTGTGCAGTTAAGCCCATTGGTAAAGAAATTTCAACAACAGGAATTTCTGCATCTGGATACATATGTAAAAGAGGCATCCATACGCCGTGGTCACGAGGGCGAGTGCTATTGGCATGTGCGACAAAATGAGCATCTGCTAACAACTTCAAAATTTCTTCTGCAAGCTCGGGTTGACCTGGGGCAGTATAGCGAATTTCATACAACTCTGGCGGGAAACCACGGAAGTCATGCCAAGTTTCCGGACGAGTCGAACTACTTACTTCGAGTGCTTTACTTTCCCAGTGAGCAGACATCACTATGATTGCCTTTGGAGTAGGCAGATTTACACTAAGACGATGTAAGGCAGGACCCACTTGTTCTGGATCAAGTGCAAGCATGGGTGAACCATGTGAAATAAACAGTCCGGGAAGGGTTTGTAGTTCCATTTCATTACACCTGAGTTGAAAAGCAGAATAATAGTCATTATGCCAAAATCAGGACATGTTAAAAGTATCCTGATTTCAACGGATTGTTCTTAAAATGAAACGTTTGTTCTTTTTATGCACGGTGGTAGGGATGATTATGATTAATACTCATCGCTCGGTATAGTTGCTCGATTAATAAAATACGTACTAAAGGGTGCGGCATGGTAAGTTTTGAAAGTGACCAGTGCCAAGCAGCGGCTTTACGTACCTGATCTGACAAGCCATCTGGGCCACCAATAGCGAGTGCCACATCATTACCTTCAAGCATCCATTGTTTCATGGTGTCTGCTAGTTTTTCTGTGCTGAGCTCGCGTCCGCCAACTTCTAAAGCAATAAGGGTCTCATTAGGTTTTAAGGCATTTAAAATACTTTCTCCCTCGATTTGGCAGTATTTTAAAATATCTGCTTCTGAATCATTTTTACCGCGTTTTGCCATTGGGAGTTCAATAACCTGAGTTTGAACAAAAGGCTGGATGCGTTTGAAATAATCTTCAAAACCAGTAAGTACCCAAGCAGGCATTTTTTGACCAATGGTCAGAATACGAATTTTCATGGTGTCTATTCAGTCAAAACAGCTGGCACATTATACCTGAGGAGAGGTTAACTGCGGGGGAGTAAGTGGGCATAAAAAACGCAGTCCAAAAAACGGTGTTGGACTGCGATCAAATGATCATCTGTCTGGAGTTCAGATGATCATAGAGAATAAAAACAAGGCTATCTGTGACATAAGATAGACAAGAGCAAATAATAGAATTAATTACTCTTACTTCTTATTATGAGGATGGTTGGATATTTTTCAATCAAATTGTGTAACAAAAAAAAAGAGAGCCGAAGCCCTCTTTTTTTTATATGTGAATTAGTGACGCGCTGCTTTTGAGCCTTCCACCGGTTTTACAATCGGTGTTTTAGGTAAAGGCTTTGGCATCGAAGTTAATGCTAAAGGTAAGATTTCATCAATGCTTTTCACAGCTTTGATTTCTAATCCTTCTTTCACATTGTCTGGAATTTCTGCCAAATCACGAACGTTATCTTGAGGAATAAAGACGAGCTTGATTCCACCACGATGTGCAGCAAGAAGTTTCTCTTTCAAGCCACCGATACGCATCGCACGACCACCTAGACTTGTTTCACCTGTCATTGCAATATCTGGTCGAATCGCAATTCCAGTAAATGCTGATACAAGTGCAGTTGTTAATGCTAAACCAGCAGATGGACCATCTTTTGGAGTTGCACCTTCAGGTAAGTGAACGTGTACATCAGTTTCTTCAAAGCGAGATGCTTCAATTCCAAGTTCATCGGCACGTGTGCGTACTACAGTCATTGCTGTGGTAATTGATTCTTTCATTACATCACCGAGTGAACCGGTTGTAATGAATTTACCTTTACCTTTAACAGCTGCAACTTCAATAGTAAGCAATTCACCACCTACAGAAGTCCATGCCAAGCCATTTACACGGCCTACTTGTGCTTCATCTTCGGCCATACCAAAGTCAAATTTATGTGGACCTAGGTATTCAGGAAGATTGGCAGAGGTAACGTCAAGCTGTAAGTTTTTAGATTTTTTACTTACCGCTTCTTTTACGACTTTACGTGCAATTTTAGAAACTTCACGTTCTAAATTACGTACGCCAGCTTCACGTGTATAGCGTTGAACAATGTCACGAATCGCTTCTTCATGAATAGTTAACTCTTTTGGACGTAGGCCATTGTTCTTAATTGCTTTAGGAACAAGGTAACGCTCAGCAATGTTAACTTTTTCATCTTCGGTATAACCCGGTAGACGAATAACTTCCATACGGTCCAATAAGGCTTCTGGAATATTCATGCTGTTTGCAGTACAGATGAACATCACTTCAGAAAGATCAAGATCAAGATCTAAATAGTGATCGTTGAACTTACTGTTTTGTGATGGATCAAGCACTTCAAGCAAAGCTGAAGCAGGATCACCACGGTAGTCTTGTGCCATCTTGTCAATTTCGTCGAGTAAGAACAATGGGTTCTTCACACCAACTTTTGTTAAAGACTGCACGATTTTACCTGGCATCGCACCAATATAAGTACGACGGTGTCCACGAATTTCTGCTTCATCACGTACGCCACCAAGCGCCATGCGAACAAATTCACGACCTGTTGCTTTCGCTACTGATTCACCAAGTGAAGTTTTACCAACCCCTGGAGGTCCAACCAAGCAAAGGATAGGGCCTTTGAGTTTTTTCACACGTGATTGAACAGCTAGGTATTCAACAATACGATCTTTAACGTCATCAAGACCATAATGATCGGCATCAAGAATCTCTTGCGCTTTGTTCAGGTTAATACTGACTTTGCTCGCTTTGTTCCATGGCGTATCTAGAATTACTTCTAGATAGTTACGTACCACAGCAGCTTCACTAGATGCAGGCTGCATTGCTTTAAGTTTACGGAACTCAGCTTCGGCTTTTTTACGTACGTGTTCAGGTAAATCAGCTTCAGCAAGACGTTTCTCTATTTCAGCAACGTCATCTTCAGCACCGCCATTCATATCGGAAAGTTCACGTTGAATGACTTTCATTTTTTCATTTAGAAAGTATTCACGTTGGTTCTTTTCCATTTGGCGTTTTACGCTGTCATGTAAAGTTTGCTCAATTTGCTGTTCAGCAGATTGATTCATCAAGTAGTTCATCAACTCTTGCAAATGAGCTTCAAACTCATCGTACTCTAAAAATTTCTGCTTAATTTCAATATTTAGAGGCACACGAGTTGCTACGAAGAACATCAATTGCAATAAGTCTTCGATTTTGTTGGCAGCAGCAACCAGTTCACGTGCATTACGTAATTTTGCTTCTGCATATTGAGCAAATAAATTACGTAACTCTTGTAAACGAGTTTCTTGCGTTGCCTTATCTACATTAATCGTCATTGGACTTAATTCATGTTCGGCAGTCAAATAACTATCTTCATCGATAATTTTTTTCAACTTAGAACGATGTAAGCCTTCAATAAGTACTTTAATGCAGTTTTCATCATTTTCATGATTAACTACTTGTACAATCTTAGCGACTGTACCGTACTGGTATAAATTGTCGTGATCAATTTCTTCTGTAAGCGAATCTTTTTGCGCAACTACAAATACTAAATTGTCACTGTTACGAGCCACATCAACTGCATTGATCGATTTTTCACGACCCACAAATAGCGCAATCTGCATGTGTGGATAAACCACCACATCACGTAAGGCTAATAGTGGTAATACACTTGGAACCTGAGGCTCTAAGTCAGTTTTTTCATTCATAATAAGTTCAGACATGGGCACTCCTAATGAGTGACAACGAGGTTGCCATGTTTTTTATAGTGATGTGTATTTTAAAAATTACAAGGGCATGACAATAGAAAATGTTGAAAAAAGGACTAATTTAGTCAACTTTTTTTTAAAAATGTTATGAATCAATAGATTAATTCTTAAGAAGAATAAAATTTTGTAGAGCGGCTACTCATTTTTACTTAATAATTCTTCTTCTCTTACTGGAATGAGACTTGTTTGTAAGTAAAATTATTTGTTTAGTTTTAATTTTAAAATACATATTTTTATTAAGTATATTTAAATATTAATTATTTATATCATTTGTCTGATATTAGAATAATCACACTATAATTTATAATATACACCTGTATTTTTATAATATATTTTAAATAAAATGAGATATTATTTTTTAGAGCTAATATTCTATTTTTTTGAAGTAAAATTGATTTTTTAAAATATTTATATTTAATTAATTTGATAAAAAATAAACATTTATTTAGAGTTATTATTCTATTTTAAAATAAAGTTACTTATTATTAACAAAAACAACACGCAATATTTATAATTTAAATTTTATTAAATTAATTCAAAAACTTAAAATTAATTAAAAAAATATATTTTGTGATTAAAATCACAAATTTTCTTATCATTGTTTCGGTTTTATATTTACCCTTTAAATTTATTCAATTAGGATGCCGCCTCTTTTTTTGGGGCCAAAAATTTTAAAAATGTATTTGTACATTTTTATTGGTCGTTGAGTTCGGTATTTGTCTGAGAAGTTTTATGAATAAAGTTTACAAGGTCATTTGGAATGCTTCGATTGGAGCATGGGTTGCAACCTCTGAAATTGCAAAAAGTAAAACAAAGACTAAATCAAAAACTTTAAATGTATCAGCGGCAGTTTTATCGGGTGTAATTTGTTTTGCTCCAAATGCTTTTGCTGGGACAAATACCGAAGGGGGAATAGGCCAAGGAACATCCATTTCTGGTACAACTTCATGTCGTGAAGGAAACGCTAATACGGCTAATCAAAAAGATATTGCTATTGGCTGCGGGGCACAAACTCAAGACCGAACTGGCTCTAACATCGCAAATCGTAATAATCCATATAATAATTCTACCGGTGCTTATGCTGGCGCAATGAAACAAGGCGGAGCAATCAGTGTTGGTACGGGGGCTGTAGTTGAGAAAGGCCTAGGAACAGCAATAGGTTCTTATGCGACGACTCAAGGTATTTCAGGTGTAGCAATTGGTACGGGTGCTTTATCTTCAGGAAATACTGCTCTTGCAGTTGGTCGTCAATCTGCAGCGACAGCCGACTTCTCACAAGCTATTGGTAATGTTGCTGCTGCGACGGGTAAAGGTTCTTTAGCCATAGGGCATTCAGCCACTGCGGAAGGTTACCGTTCAATTGCGATTGGCTCACCAGATATTGAAAATGCTGACCCTGTTGCTGGACAGGCAGGCGCTGCTTATCAACCAAAAATGGCTACTAAAGCAACGGGTAAAGACTCGATTGCATTTGGTGGTGGCGCAATTGCCACTGAGGAAAATGCTTTAGCAATTGGTGCATTTTCAGAATCTAAAGGTAAAAAGTCTGTTGCAATTGGTACAGGCGCAAAAGCACAAAAAGATAATGCAGTTGTTATTGGGGACCAAGCAGAAGCTAGTTTTGAAGGCGGCGTAGCAATTGGTAAAGGTGCCCGTTCTGAAGCGGAAAACAGTATTGCTTTAGGTAAAGATTCAAAAGCCAGTCAAGCAACTGGTGAAAGTTTCTTGACTAAACAATCAGCACCAACAGGTGTTTTGTCAATCGGAGATATTGGAACGGAACGCCGTATTCAAAATGTGGCAGATGGTGCAGCAGATTCTGATGCTGCAACTGTGCGTCAGTTAAAAGCTGCTCGTACCCATTATGTCAGTATTAATGACAATGGTCAGCAAGGTGGTAACTTTGAAAATGATGGTGCGACTGGTCGTAATGCTATTGCTGTAGGGGTAAATGCTTCTGCTGCTGGTCGTGAGGCAATGGCGATTGGTGGTAGTGCACAGGCAATAGGTTCTGGTGCTATTGCAATGGGAAGTAGTAGCCAAACTGTAGGACGTGGGGATGTTGCTATAGGTCGTAATGCATCGACTCAAGGTGCCGAAGGAGTCAATAGTAATCAATCTGTTGCGATTGGTGATCAGACGAAAGCAATTGGGGATCAGTCAGTAGCAATTGGTGCCGACGTGATTGCAAAAGGAAATTCATCAGTTGCGATTGGTGGCGATGACGTTGATAAAATTGCACGTGATACGGAATTAAGTAATACCTATACGGAAATTACTGGTGGTACTTTACAGGCAGGTAAATATCC
The DNA here is from genome assembly GCF_024151445.1 of Acinetobacter sp. UC24323. Taxonomy (NCBI): domain Bacteria; kingdom Pseudomonadati; phylum Pseudomonadota; class Gammaproteobacteria; order Moraxellales; family Moraxellaceae; genus Acinetobacter; species Acinetobacter sp. UC24323. The sequence continues at coordinate 201,552 of NZ_JAHIBY010000007.1, forward strand.
AACAACCGAAGCGAATCATGGTTCAACTGCTGTTGGGGTTCAAGCTGTAGGTACAGGAGCGTTTTCTTCTGCTTTTGGTATGACCTCTAAAGCAACTGGTGATGCTTCTTCTGCTTTTGGCGTCATGTCAAATGCTTCGGGTAAAGGCGCCGCTGCATTCGGCGCTGTTGCACAAGCAACAGGTGATGGCGCATCGGCAATGGGTATTAACTCATTGGCATCGGGTACAAATTCAACAGCAATTGGCTCTGGTAATAAACCGGGTGAAGGAGCAAAAGCGACTGGGAACAGTTCTGCAGCAATTGGTAGTGGTGCGCAGGCAACAGGTGATAACTCAGCGGCAATTGGTAAAGGAGCTGAGGCTACAAATGAAAATGCTGCTGCTGTAGGTGGTGGTGCTAAAGCCACGGGTAAAAATGCTGCAGCGATTGGTGGCGGTGCAATTGCCGATCAAGAAAATGCAGTTGCAGTTGGCCAAGGTGCTCAGTCATTAGTTGAAGGTGGCGTTGCTTTAGGCGCACGTAGTAAAGTAGAAGCCAAAAATAGTGTTGCTTTAGGCCAAGATGCTGTAGCGACAGAAGCAACAGGAACTTCTTTCCTGACTAATCGTGATGCTTCTCAATCTAATGGTGTGATTTCTGTTGGGTCGGCTGGAAAAGAACGCCGTATTACCAATGTAGAAGATGGCTCAGCTGACTCAGATGCAGTAACAGTACGCCAGCTTAAAAATGTTGATAGTCGTGTTAATCAAAATACGAGCAATATTGGTAAGAATACCCAGAATATTACTAACCTGAATCAGAAGTTAGATGATACAAAAACGAATCTAGGTAATCAGATCACAGATACAAACAAGAATCTGAATGATGCCAAGAAAGACCTTGGTATCCAGATTACTGATACCAACACCAAGTTAAATACCACTAAAGATCAATTAACAACTCAGATTAACGACACTAAAACTGAGTTAAACAACACGATTGGTAATACGAAAACTGAACTAAATACCAAAATTGACAACACCAAGACAGAGCTTGAAAACAAAGGCTTGAACTTTGCTGGTAACAGCGGTGCAGATGTACATCGTAAACTTGGTGACAAGCTTAATATTGTAGGTGGTGGAGCTGCTTCAACTCCGGCGGCTAAGACCAGCGGTGAAAATATTATTACTCGCACAACTCAAGATGGTATTCAGATTGAACTGTTAAAAGACTCGAAGTTTGACAGTGTTACCACTGGCAACACCACCTTAAATACGAATGGTTTGACGATTAAAGAAGGCCCAAGCATTACCAAACAGGGCATTAATGCTGGTAGCAAACAGATTACCAATGTAGCTGATGGTATCAATGCCAAAGATGCAGTAAATGTTGATCAGCTCACCAAAGTTAAAGAGAACTTAAATGGCAGAATCACTGACACGAATAATCAATTAAATGATGCGAAAAAAGATTTAGGTAATCAGATCGCGGATACCAACAAGAATCTGAATGATGCCAAGAAAGATCTTGGTAACCAGATTACTGATACCAACACCAAGTTAAATACCACCAAAGATCAGCTAACAACTCAGATTAACGATACTAAAACTCAGTTAAACAACACGATTGGTAACACCAAGACTGAGCTGAATAGCAAAATTGACAACACCAAGACAGAGCTTGAAAACAAAGGCTTGAACTTTGCTGGTAATAGCGGAGCAGATGTCCACCGTAAGCTTGGTGAGAAGCTCAACATAATCGGTGGTGCAGCTGCTTCAACTCCGGCGGCTAAAACCAGCGGTGAGAACGTTATTACTCGCACAACTCAAGATGGTATTCAGATTGAACTGTTAAAAGACTCGAAGTTTGACAGTGTTACTACCGGCAACACCACCTTAAATACGAATGGTTTGACGATTAAAGAAGGTCCAAGCATTACCAAAGAAGGCATTAATGCTGGTGGCAAACAGATTACCAATGTGGCTGATGGTATCAATGCCAAAGATGCAGTAAATGTTGATCAGCTCACCAAAGTCAAAGAGAACTTAAATGGCAGAATCACTGACACGAATAATCAGTTAAATGATGCGAAAAAAGATTTAGGTAATCAGATCGCGGATACCAACAAGAATCTGAATGATGCCAAGAAAGACCTTGGTAACCAGCTTACTGATACCAATACCAAGTTAAATACTACCAAAGATCAGCTAACAACTCAGATTAATGACACTAAAACTGAGTTAAACAACACAATTGGTAACACCAAGACTGAGCTGAATAGCAAAATTGACAGCACTAAAACCGAGCTTGAAAACAAAGGCTTGAACTTTGCTGGTAATAGCGGGAGTGATGTCCATCGTAAACTTGGTGAGAAGCTTTATATTGTGGGTGGTGCAGCTGCGTCAACTCCGGCGGCTAAGACCAGCGGTGAGAACGTTATTACCCGTACTACCAAAGATGGTATTCAGATTGAACTGTTAAAAGACTCGAAGTTTGACAGTGTTACTACCGGCAACACCACATTAAATACGAATGGTTTGACTATTAAAGAAGGCCCAAGCATTACCAAACAGGGCATTAATGCCGGCGGTAAGAAAATTACCAATGTGGCTGATGGTATCAATGCTAAAGATGCAGTGAATAAGAGTCAGTTGGACAATCTTGCTGCCAAGCAAAATGCAACCGATGATGCTGCGGTAAAATACGATGATGCTAAAACTAAAGATAAAGTTACCTTAAAAGGTAAAGACGGTACGGTTTTAGATAATGTGAATGCAGGCCACATTTCATCGACTTCAAAAGAAGCAGTAAATGGTAGCCAAATTCACAAGATTTCAAACAGTATTAAAAACAGTATTGGTGGAAATACCGTTGTTAATCCGGATGGTAGTCTGACGACCAATAACATTGGTGGAACGGGTAAAAACAACATCAATGATGCAATCAAGTCTGTAGATGACAAAGTTACAAACGGTATTAAGGATGTTGAAAACAAAGGCTTGAACTTTGCTGGCAATAGTGGGACTGATGTCCATCGTAAACTTGGTGAGAAGCTCAATATTGTAGGTGGTGCAGCTGCTTCAACTCCGGTGGCTAAGACCAGCGGTGAGAACGTTATTACCCGTACTACCAAAGATGGTATTCAGATTGAACTGTTAAAAGACTCGAAGTTTGACAGTGTCACTACGGGCAACACCACATTAAATACGAATGGTTTGACGATTAAAGAAGGTCCAAGCATTACTAAAGATGGCATTAATGCCGGCGGTAAGAAAATTACCAATGTGGCTGATGGTATCAATGCCAAAGATGCAGTGAATAAGAGTCAGTTGGACAATCTTGCTGCCAAGCAAAATGCAACCGATGATGCTGCGGTGAAATACGATGATGCCAAGACCAAAGATAAAGTTACCTTAAAAGGCAAGGATGGTACGGTTTTAGATAATGTGAAAGCAGGCCACATTTCATCGACTTCAAAAGAAGCAGTAAATGGTAGCCAAATTCACAAGATTTCAAACAGTATTAAAAACAGTATTGGTGGAAATACCGTTGTTAATCCGGATGGTAGTCTGACTACTAGCAATATTGGTGGAACGGGTAAAAACAACATCAATGACGCAATTAAGTCTGTAGATGAAAAAGTCACTAATGGTGTAAATGACTTGACTCAAAAAGGGCTAAATTTTGGTGCGAATGACCAGAAAACAACCCAAGGCAAAGCAGTTCACCGTAAGCTTGGTGACACTATCAATATTGTAGGTGGTGCGGACGCAAAAACTGCTGAAGATAAAACTAGTGGCGAGAACATCATTACCCGTACCACAGAAGATGGTGTCAAAATTGAGATGTTAAAAGATGTGAAGTTCGATAGCGTGAATGTCGGGGGCCATGTCTTAAATCAACAAGGTCTAATCATCAAGGGTGGGCCAAGCATCACAGTGAATGGTATTAATGCAGGTGGTAAACAAATTACCAATGTTGCAGACGGTATTAATGCAAAAGATGCGGTGAACAAAGGCCAATTAGATAAGAAAATTAACGAAGTTAAAGATCAAATTGGTAAAGATATTGGCAAGCTTTCTGACCATGCTGTGCAGTATGACAAAGATAAAAATGGCAATGTCGACAAGAACTCAGTCACTTTAGGTGGTGGAGAAAAAGGTACCAATCTGAAAAATGTAGCGGATGGTAAAGTTGCTGAAGGCTCTAAAGATGCCGTGAATGGTGGTCAATTATGGAATGTTCAAAATCAAGTCGATAAGAACTCGAATGATATTAAGAATATTCAAAATAACATCTATAACATTTCTAATGGTAAAGCTGGTTTAGTTCAACAGCAAAAACCAAATGGTGAAATCACGGTCGGTAAAGATACTGGTGGTACTAGCATTAATATGGCTGGTAAAGAGGGCGATCGTGTTGTTCAAGGTGTTAAAGATGGTGAGATTAAAGCTGGTTCGAACCAAGCTGTAAATGGTGGTCAAATCCATAAAATTTCAGAAAGCATCAAAAACAGTATTGGTGGAAATACTACGATTGATCCTAAAGATGGCTCAATTACAACCAACAATATTGGTGGTACAGGTAAGAACAATATTAATGATGCGATTGGGACCTTAAACCAGTCGAACCAAGAATTGGGTAACAAAATTACCAATCTGGGTGATCAGTTACAACAAGTGTTCTATGACACCAATAAACGTATTGATGGCGTTGAGAAAAAAGCTAATGCAGGTATTGCCGCTGCCATGGCCTTAGAAAATGCGCCGTTTGTAGCAGGTAAATATACCTATGCTGTTGGTGCTGCATATCATGGTGGTGAGAACGCAGTCGGTGTGACCTTACGCAAAACCTCTGACAATGGCCGTTGGTCAATTACAGGTGGTGTGGCAGCTGCTTCTCAAGGTGAGCCAAGCGTCCGCGTTGGTATTAGTGGTGTGATTAATTAAGAAACTGGTTGGGAGGGCAATGCTCTCCTTGCTCGACAGATTAAAGAGATTATAGAGATGAACAAAACAATCCAAAGCTTAGTCGTAGCAGCTTTTGCTGGTTTCGCAGTCACAACTTATGCAAATGAACAGGCTCAGCAACAGGAAATTCATTTTCCAGCGATTGAAAAGAGTTATTTGAAACAAGTAAAACGTTATGAATACCAAGATATTGCTCGTTTAGATACAGGACTAAATAAAGATCAAATTCGAGCTTTACTAGGCAATCCACAATTTAGTGAAGGGCTTTTTGCAGTAAAAGTTTGGAACTATGTGCTAGATATCCGTGTTCCCAACACACACCAGTACCAGCGTTGCCAGTTGCGTATTGATTTTGATAAGCACTATTTAGCAGAACGTTTATCTTGGAAGGGTGAAGCGTGTGAAGGTTTAGTTGTTTTGGGAGAAAATAATCAGGCACCAGCACATAGCACTGTGATTGCAGATCGTATAGCGAGTGTCCTATTTGCTTTTGATCGATTTGATGCAAGTGCGATTGAAGAAGGTACTAATAGCGTTGTGAAAATTGCTGAGCAAATTAAGAAAAGTCCAACAATAACTCCAATTATTGTTTCTGGATTCACAGACCCATTGGGTAAGTTTAGTTATAACCAAGAGTTATCATCTAAACGAGCGAATACGGTTGCCAAGTTACTGGTACAACAAGGTGTTGAACCAAGCCGTATACAAATACAGGCGAATAGCCAGACCGACTTATACAAGCAGTGTAGTGATAACAATAGTTCACAACTTATTCAATGTTTAGCGCCAAATAGACGTGTTAATATAAGCTGGTAAAACGGTCTGTCACGGCAAAGTAACCATCCTCAGGGTGGTTACTTTTTCGTTTTTAAGGAGCTAAAAAAGTAAAAGGATATATTGGAGATTTTATAAATTTTATATAAAAATCATCTTTTAAAATAATAAAAGTGCTGTGGAGTCAGTAAAGCATCTAATGGTTGATCCCAACTTTGACGTTCTAAAGTGTGTTCAATAAATTGAAATTGATGTGCCAATCCTAAACGGTAAGGTTTATGCTTAGCACTTGCTAATGTACGATCATAATAACCACCACCCATACCAATACGTGTCCCATAGTGATCGCAAGCTAAAAGTGGCATAAGTAGCAAATCAAGCTGTGATACATGTTTTCCGCGAGTCGCCATAGGTTCTTTCATTCCCAATGGGTGATGAGAAAAACGACGACTTAAATATTGGTTTTTATTTATTTTTACCCATACTAAACGTTGGTTCATCGAACAAATCATGGGTAAATAAACTTGTTTGTTCTTTTTAAAACATAATTTGATAAGAAGATCGGTATGGATTTCACCAAAAGCATGCAGATATAAACCGATTTTTTTTGATGAATGAAAAATAGGAAGGTGATTTAGGTAATGTAAAACATTAAGCTGAGCCTGTTTTTGCTCAAATTGGGTTAAAGCTCGTCTTCTAGATCTTAAATTTTTTCTAATAAAACTTAATTCATTCATGGAGAAATCTAACAAAGATTTGCGGACAGTCGAGCAAAATTATACCTACTTTTCTATGGTTTCACCGAAATTTAAAAATTATTAAAAAGCAGTCTTCTAATGTATTAGACCAAGTAAAAATAGTTTTGTTGTTAGGAGAAGCTATCTACATATAATTTTTTCTTTTTTACGTATTTACAGTATTTATTTACATTTAATCAGGATAAGTATATTTAAAGATGAATATGAAAATGTGAAATCTATGAAGTTAAAATTTTTAACAATGATGTTATGTGTGGCATTGCTCAGCGCATGTACGAAACAGGCAGAATCTGAGGCACCTCAAATTGATTATAAAGCTCAATTTGAAGAGTCGGACCGAAAAATTGGTGAATTTTTAGATCAGTTAGATAATCCAAATACCCCTCAAGAAGTTAAAGTTAAAATTTTATGTCATGACTATCCTGATGTGTATAAAAAACAATACATGCCTGCATTAATAAAAGTTTCACCAAAACCGTATACAGAAGAAAAATTATTGTCAGATTTGAAAAGTGCAACTGACTACTATAAAGGGACTTTGGGGATAAAATGTAATGAATAATATTTGAATTAAATCACGATAAAAATTTAAAAGTGTGAATTGATTGGCATTATTTAGTTGTGCTAAATTTCTTCTGTTAATTACTTAAACTTTTCTCTGGATTTGAAATGCAGATCTTAAAATTTTTACAGAGTTTTAATACAGTCGGCACCTATTTAACACTTGCTTCTATCTTGCTTGTGGTCATGATCATTTATTTTTATGTAATTAATCCTGCATGAACATTTTGAAAGGAATAGGTCTTCTCATCTATTACTTTTTTAAGAACGGAAGATGAATAATAGGATAGGGATATGAAATTTAAAATATTATTATTAAGTTTTATTGCCACCGGTTGCTATGCTAATGAAAGTACAGCTGCCCCGGATATTTGTAATATCGTAAAAAAGGTTGCTTATAACGTAATGGAAGCACGACAGCAAAAAGTACCAGCACAAGATTTACAACAAATTGCCGATGGGTTAGCAGATGAAGAAGCCAAGCAGCTTTATCAAGACTTAATTAGCTCAGCTTATGCTGCCAAAGTATTTAAGACAAGTTTCTTTAAACGCCAAGCAATTGAAGATTTTCAAGCAGGATGGTATGAGGAATGTTTACGTAGAAATGAATAATAATTAAAAAAATAATGAGTATTTAATTTTTAAGAACAACTAATTAGTTAAGAGAATAAAAAAATAGACTGACAGGTCTGTCTAGGTATTTTAATTTGAAAATAAAATTCGAATTTATAGGTATTTATTTAAAAATAAATGCTCCGAAGATGCCGCTGCATGTCGTTACCCTTGAACCCTAAAGTTCAGCGGGTCTTTATCAATTCTAGCAATACAGTGCAATATTAAGCAATACCTAACGATATTAAAAAATCAATATTTTTAGTAATTTATATTAAAACAATACAATGCAATATTACACAATCTTTAGCAATACAAAAATAGTCTATTAATGGTCTATTTTGGTAAATACGGTCTATTTTTCTGGTTTAAGTCTATTAAAGGTCTATTTTAATTGATTAAAAAAGCGGCACTTGGCCGCTTATGCAGTATGTGCCATTTTGTTTTGTTCAATATAAGCCAAAACATCAGCCTTCACATAATTTACTTGGCGTTTATGAGGCTTTGAAAAGGGAATACCTCCACCTTCACATCTTTTCTTTTGCAACCACGGTAAGGATACGTGCATAACAATAGCTACTGTTTCAGGTGGAAAAGTTTGATTATCAGCAGCTTCCCAAAATTCCTTCTTAGCAGCCTCTTTTTCTGCATGTGTCATACGATCTAATTTAGTTAAACGTGACATTTATTTCTCCTTACTTTCCGCTTTAGGATTTGCCCACCAAAGTACAGGGCCATCTTCTGAATCAAATGCTGCAATTAAAAAGAGTCCTTGTTCTGGCGGTTCTGGCTTCCAGTTGGGCCAAACTACTGCATCTTCCGGTATATTTGGTATTTCATCGTAATCTAATAGTTGAGTTTCAATTTCAACTCTAAGATTCATCTGAAGTTGTGCCCACTGTTCTCTTGTATAGGCTTCTGCTCCTTCTTCAATGGTGTCAAACAATTCAATATCTGGATGAAACCAATTGAAAAGGTTTTCAGGTGGTTCTATTGGCTGGATCTGATATTTAAAACCCGTCTCACTAGATCCATAAAATAGTTTTGCTTCATCAAAGCTTTTGGTTACAAGAGGGGCAGAACCTTTCTTGTAGCAAATTACTATTTCATCAAATTTAAAAACACGTTCAGCTGTCTTCAAATCAAAGTATTGGTACATAGGTTCACTAAACCAACTTTCTTCATAAAATAGATTTTTAATATGATCTTTGCGGGAACCGTGCCATTTCTGGACTTTAATAACATCATCGAAGATTTCTAAGAAAAAGTTGTTGCCTTCCTTTTCATGCATTTTTCTATAACGTTCAACAGCTCTCTCAGCTATCTCTTTAGAAGCTGCTGGTGTTTGTCTAAAAGGGCTGTAACCTTCAGGTCGCATTGCAACCGCCCATAAAGTTGATTCACTCATCCCTCAGCTCCCGATTCTTTTTCAACTAGTGCACTGTAAACATCTTTAGCTTCTTTAAGAGTAAGGAACTCTGCACCTGAACCAACAGACCCTAAGCAGACACAAGCCATTGCCATTATAGTTTTGCGATTTGGTTCCTTTGGAATTAGTAGATGAGTCTCCGGCACCGCCTGAGCTTTGGCTTTTTCTTGCCATGCAGCATCCCAAATCAACCAAGCTTCATGACGAGGACTAGTCGGTAAATACCTATGTCCTGTTAGCGCCTCTTGACGATCAAGTTGGCGCTTTAAATCTTCATAACTGCAATTGCATTCTTTGGCATGGAATCTTTCAAAAGCCTCTCTTTCCTTATTCAAATCAAGCATCATTAGGCCCTCAAATATTCTTCTTTAGTCCACTCAACAAACTCTTTATAAAGTTGTTGAGCTGGTTTATTTAACCGGTTGTGATAGTCGATCGTTATGCGGCGCCAAGCGACTGGTACCGCATAATGTTTGGTTAGAAACATCGCTTGATCCATGCCTTGCCGGACTATTACGTAGCCCAGCAATTGCAAGTAGTACATAAAACCAAGCATGTGTTTTTGGCTCACTTTTTTGTACTGATCTTTCATATTAGAAACCGTCTCCTAATAAATAATCAGGCTCAGCCTCTTGAAGTGGCGTAGATGTAGGGTTCTCTAATTCAAAGCGGCGTTTTTTAACAAAATCCATGAGTCGTGATTGAATCTGTGGATCTCGTGCGGCCACATCTATTTCCAAAGCATCCAATGTTGTGAGGTCGGGCGCGTTTTGGATCTGGACCATTAGTGAAGGTGGTTCACTCTCTACAGGCTTTTCATCTGCAAGTTCAGTCAAACGCTTGTGAGTAGCTTTGAGTAAAGGATCCATTTGTTTATCTGACCATGTACGGGTGTATCGATAAACAGCATTTACCTCAGCTGGTGTTTTTGATTCTTTTACACGCTGGAGAAGGGTATCTAATGTCTTCTGATATTCAAGATCTACTTTAGGCTCGTTAGTTTCTGGAACTAACAGATCCTCAGATGTGGTGACATTAGTTTGTTCTGTAATAACAATCGTTGACTTATTATTGGTAGGAAAAACTTCAGAAGGTATTACCTTAGCTGGTGTCTCAGCTTTAGATTTTTTACCACGCTGTTTTTTTGGTTCCTCACCTAGGCGAATAACACTTAAATCGTCACTAACTTCAAAACCTAACGCTTTAGATAGAGCTTTTAATTGAAGCTTGGCGTTTTCTGCATCACGCTGAACAAAGCCACTATTAATAGAATCAATAAGTGCGTTAGTTTTAAAATCTAAAACATAAACCGTATGCGAATATGTACTGATTACAAAAACTTCCTGACCCTCTTCATATTCTTCAATAGTCAATGGTTTTGTGAAAGTAATCCCTGCTAATTCAATTGTTTCAAGCTGAATACAAAACTCGTAATGAGGTTGGCCAAACACAGTTGCAGGCATTTGATCGAGTGTACTGAAAGATTTATCCGCTTTAAGCACACCATTACCCGCATAACGACAAAGAACAGTTTTACCTTTTTGAAGAGCTGCAAATGCTTCAGCTGCAGTTAGTAAATTAGTCATGAAAAGCTCTCCTTTTAGTGATGTAACGACTGTTGTTGCTGAACTTGCTGAGGATTGTTTTTAGGAGCCCAACCCATCTGATCAGCACGTGCTTGGCAAGCTCTATTGATACCCGCCTCATACGTAGTGCCTTTAAACTTCTTAATTGCAGCATTTAAGATGTTAGTGTCAGGTGCATCTTTAATTGCTTTCAATGCATCTTGATATAGTTGGTTCTGAGTACGAGGCGGCTTCTGGTTACCACCCTGAGCCGTTATCTGGTTATTCTGATTTGTATTTTGACCTGCTGGGGTAGAGGCATTTTGCTCTAAATAGGCATAGTCATAGTTGTATAGATATTTACTTCCATCAAAGTTACCGAGGTAAACATCAGCTGCCACACCAACAGCTTTAAAAGCTACACCAAGAGCATCAGTAACGGCCTTTTTATAACCTTCATCAATCGCTACTAATTTGCCTTTGTGAATTTCAGCAATTGCTGAACCACCGTTGCCGAAAAATTCCTCACCCCAAACACCATCAATCTTTGTTTTTACTGCTACTTCAGCAAAAGCCATCATGGTTCCATCTGGAGCAGTTTCAGACCATAAACGAACATGTCTATAAGTCCAGCCATGACCTACAGGACCAAAGGCCTGTGTCATAGCCATTAAACGCCATTGAGGGTTAATATCTGATTTACCTTTTAAGTAGCCAATCTCAATCTTTTTAAGAAAATTGGTAGGCGTCTGCTTAACTGCATTCCAGATATGTAAGTTGTCTTTTGAGTTTTCAGTTGTCATTTTTCTTATCCTCATCTAGAGCCGGTGAAGCCGCGTTTTTGCTTGTAAGCCTTGCGGTCATAAGTAGGGATATTTGTTTCACGTAGTTTTATTGCGAGCTGCTTTCTGCGCTGAAAATCGATTTCTTGTGTGAGTTCATTCCAAACTTTTGGATAGGCGGTTTTGAACTTTTCAAGGTCCAAAGGTGTCTTAACTTCGCCCTTAACTTTGTAAAGAACTGAGCCATTAGCATTAGATGCGTACACTTGCCAGCCAATACGAACAGAGTAGAGGCCCTTATCATCACGGCCTAAAAATGACTTGTAGCCGTCGGGGTGTTTTTTGAAATTAGACATTTTCAGCCTCCTTACATTCGCATGTACCAACAAAGGCATAGGTAAGCGGGCTTGGAGCATCAACTGGAGAAACGTCCTTTACATTTAAAGGAATAATTTCTTGACGGTATTTAACTAAAACCACATCACCTTCACGGCAATCGACAATTCCTTCTTTAGTTGAGAACCGGGCAGACTTAGATGTTTGGATCGTTTTGCAAAATGAGACAGTATCGCCCGCTTTAATTTCTGAGCGGTCAACAGGAATCATTTTCTTGCAAGTAGGGCAGTTGTAATCTTTCATTAGGCTGCCTCCAACCATTTATTACGGTCGATATAGCCAACCAATAAAATATTTATGTTTTTATGGTCGTCATGATTGGTGAAATCATTCCAAGGTTTGCCGCTTAAGTCTGTTACTGACTCAATAGCAAGGTTAGTAATTTCAGCCGCTGTAAAGTCAGATCCAGCTACACCATAACTATCTGCTACGCCGTCAAAATCGAAGCTCACGTTTAGTTTGAAGCCGTCTATGCGGATAATTCCTTCACCAGATTTATCACCAGTTTTCTTAACAGCTAGAAGTTCATATTCAGAAGCAACTACTTGATCGCTTTCATATGAATAATTAGAAGGGACGCTTGAATTAGCAGTTCGATATTCACAAGAGCCCAAGGCTACAAGTACAGCAATTGCTGTAACTCCAGTTACCTTGTGCTTGTTTGAAAAGGTTTTTACGTTCATAATTAACCTCATGTAAGTGGAAAGCCCTGATTGCCGTGGAAAGTTGTCAGGGCTTTTTGCTGTTCATGAGAAAAATATACCTGCAAGGTAAAATAAAGTAAATACCTGTGGGGTGAAATTATTCTTATTTTTTTCCACTCATAAGGTGGAATACAAATGTCAGACAATAAAAAACCCACACAAAGTGGGTCTAATATTTCAAAATAATTAAGTTATTTGCTACTAAATTGCTTTCGGATGATGCTGTTTATGCTGACTAGGAGGAACAATATCTGTAATAGCAGTGATACTTTCAACCTCTTCCATATCAAAAGTTAGTCTTTCTCCGCCATTTACAGCTAAAAGATTTAAAACTCCATTATGTATTCCAATAAACTCTTTGATTGTGCATCTACCATCTTTTAAACAAACTTGAACAAATTCGCTTGGAGTCAATTCTGCATCCGGATCACAAACTACATACCAACCATTTCTGATAGCTGGATACATAGAGTCTCCAGTACCTTTTATTGCATACGCACGATCCCCCGCAGTATGAGTAGGGACATAACCATCCCCAGCATTTCCCTCATAACCCATGTCTGTAAAATAACCGTCCATTCCCATCTTGCTATATGCCTTAACTGGAACCCATCTTTTTGAAATAAATAAAGTTTTTTCAATAATATTTGAGAAGATAACAGCATCTTCACTATCAGGAATATTATATTTTTTCTTAAATTCTTCTATGTCGAATTGCTTGAATCCTACAGAGCTTTTTTGATTAGTAGATTCATTGTGAAAATCTGATTGGTCTAAATACCCACGTGGCTTATTAAATGCTTCTTCAATTTTTAAGGCAGTTTCATCACCAATATTCTTAGTTGGATTTTTACCAATATATTGACTCAATAACCCATAAGCCATTTCGATTTTATCGGCGAATTCAGAACGAGATAGCCCCGATTCCTTTATTAATTTCCTTGTATTAGCAAGTCTAATTTCATGAATAGTCTTTAATTCACTCATTTTGTAATTCACCTCTAGCGCTGAACTCAAAAATACCTAATGGGTAGAAAAAATAAATAGCCTAACAGGTTGTATTTTATTTACCTTGTGGGTATATTTATTAAATATATTTACCAGTGAGGTGTATTAATGCTTACTCTTCATAGCTATTGGCGGGGATTAAGTGAGAGTGAACGTATCAAGTTCTGCAAAGAAGCAGAAGTTACTTATGGATATATGGAAACTCACCTTATCCATGGCCGAAAAAAACCAAGAATGGAAACCATTCAAAAAATGGTTGATGCAAGCAATCAAAAACTAACTCACAAAAGCTTATTTGAATTCTTTTTAGGAACATCAAAAACAGCTTAGGAAACAACATGAGCAAATTATCCGTTGATATATCTGCAAGTGCCAGAAATGACGTCTCTCGTATATTGCATGGCCTTGATATAAGCAATCAAAAAGAGATTGCTGAACATTTAAAGGTTGATCCAAGCACTATTACTCGGCTTAAAACAGACAAGAAAAACAATGGCTTGAATGAGATTGAAATGTTTTGCGAGCTATTGAGTTTGCTTGGATTAAAAGTCGTTCCTAAAGATTATCAGAGTATTGATAAAGAACGTGTTGCTGCACTTTTAGTCATGTCTAAAAGTTGGATGAACCGTATAGAAACAGTTGATGACTTATTTCATGACGAAATCAGTGGTCAAAAGGAAAAGCTTGGATATTAAAAAAGCCTGATCTCGGAAATCAGGCTTAGTTAATTCAATTACTGGCTAGAGGAATCGAATATGCAAACTAATCTATCAAATCAAGAGCAAATAATCCAGAGCTGGTTTGAACCGGCTCTCCACACACTTAAAGCATTAATCAAAAAGTGTGAAGAGAACCTAGAGCGAATCAAAGCTGATACTAAAAATGCAGCTGTAAAACGAGATGACTTTAAAGAAAATTTAGTCCTTCAGCATCGCATTACATATAACCATGCTGAGGAAATTATCAAAAGCCTTGGTCGTGCTGGGCGTATTCGCTACTTAGGTAGCACATACATTCAGATTAAAGAAGGCGGTGAAGCATGAATACATTTGTTGATGCTGCTCGTTCTTTTAGAACTCAATTCGACTTAAATTTTTCTGAAAAAATCATCGTAGATTTCTTTGCAGGCGGTGGTGGTGCAAGCACCGGTTTAGAGATGGGGTTAAACAGGCCTGTTTATGTTGCTGTAAACCATAATCCAAAAGCAATTTCTATGCATGAGGCTAATCATCCCCATGCAAAGCATTATGTTCAAGATGTATTTGCAGTAGATCCGATTGATATTTGTGATGGTCATCAAGTCGGTTGGTTTCATGCAAGCCCAGACTGCACACATCATTCGCAAGCTGCTGGCGGACAACCACGTAAAAAAGAAATACGTGACCTTTCATGGGTAGTTCTTAAGTTTGCAGGTAAAGTTAAACCTGATGTGATCAGCTTGGAAAATGTTAAGCAGATCTTAGGATGGGGGCCTTTAATTGCAAAACGAGATAAAGCAACAGGTAGAGTGATTACGCTCGATAAAATTGAAGTTAATGGCAAAAAGGTAAATCGAATTGCAGAACCTGGTGAACAAGTTCCTCGGCACAATCAATTCTTAGTACCGAACCCAAAAAAGAAAGGGAGAACTTGGAAACACTTTGTCCGCAGTCTTGAACAACTTGGTTATGAAGTTGAGTGGCAAAAAAATATTATTGCTGCTGACTTCGGAGCGCCAACAAAACGTGAGCGGTTATTTCTGGTTGCTCGCTGTGATGGGCAACCAATTGTATGGCCAGAAAAATACTTCTCAAAGAAACCTAAGGGCAATTTAAAAAAATGGCGCTCAACAGTTGAATGTGTTGATTTTTCAGATTTAGGAAATTCTATTTTTGATAGGCCGCAAGGTCCTCTAGCTGATGCAACTCTAAAACGCATAGCTAAAGGTATTCAAAAATATGTCATTGGAACTAAAGAGCCATTTTTTGTTAATTCTGCCACACCTTTTATTGGCCGTGATTTCCGTACAAGTTTTGGTCATGACATTCGTGAACCATTAGCAACAACTACAGCAGGTTATGGCGGACATAGTTCTTTAATAAGTCCAATCCTTGTTCCGTTTATTACAGAGTTTGCTAACGCATCTCAACAGCGAAATTGGTCAATTGATGAGCCTCTATCAACCATATGTGCACAAGTGAAAGGTGGACATCATGGATTAGTTACTGCCAAGTTGAGCAAAGATAACTATAAGGGCGCTCTTCGTGTAGCTGCATTTTTAATTAACTACTACGGCAATGGAGACGCAAGAAGTATCACTGAGCCAATGGATACGATCACTACTAAAGATCGTTTAGCTCTAGTTACTGTTTGGATCAAAGGTGAACCTTGGGCAATTGTTGATATCTGTATACGCATGCTTAAACCACGTGAACTTTTTAGAGCGCAGGGGTTTCCAGATTCATACGTAATTGAATACGGGAGCGATGGAAAGCCTCTATCTAAAAAAGATCAAGTCTTTATGGTTGGTAACTCCGTTTCTCCATATCCAATGGCTGCCATCGCCAGAGCAAATAATCCATTTATTACGCAACAAATTAAGGGGGCCGCATGAATTATTACCAACACCATATTGGTGACTTTAACAATGCGACTCGCCACCTCAGTTTAATTGAGCGTGCGATTTACCGCGACTTATTAGACATGTATTACGACACGGAGAAGGCGATTGATGCATCAAGCATTGATCGTTTAGCACGTCGTTTGCAATGTACTACCGAAGAGCAAAAAGAAGCTCTCAAATATGTACTTGATGAGTTTTTCATTCTTGAAGAAGGTGTTTATCGCAATAATCGTTGTGAACGAGAAATTGCTGAATACCACGGGAAAAAGAAACAAGCGAGTGAGGCTGGTAAAGCGTCTGCTGCAAAACGTGCAGCGAAAAAGAAAGGTTCGTCCAACAGTGGTTCATCAAAAGATGATCAATCGTCTAACGAAAATTTAACGGTCGTTGAAAATCCGTTAAACGAGGAACAAATGGGCGTGCAACCAACCAATAACCATAAACCATTAACCATAAACCAAGAACCAATTATTGATAGTAGTAGTAATGCGCGTGAAGAAAATTCGCAATTTACACCAATTCAATTTGCTCAGTATCAGATCGATGATCACAAGCGTTATTCAATGCGTGAATTCATTTCTGAATACAGCGAGTTTCAATACGACTTCATCTCACTTGCTCAACAAAGATTTGTTTCGGTATCTGAAATCGACTTGAGAATCATGATTCAAAATTTCGGTGACTGGTACTTTGCAAACGAATCAAGTTCGTTGAATACACCAAGCATCTGGTTGGTTAAGTGGTTCTCTTGGGTTCAAAACAACGAGAAACAAGTTGCTGCTAACCGCAAGAAACAAGAGCAAATCAATTCAGCTGGTCAGAAACCACAAGAGTCGGGTTACTTCGCTAATCTTTTTGAAGAACAGAGCGAATCTCAAATCGTGGATGTAACCCCGGCAAAAAAGTTTCCAATGATTGAGGAGGTAGGTCATGCATGAGATTACCTTGAACGAAGTGCGTCAATTAATCGCATCTCTTCGCACTGTTTACGCTGCTCAGTTTAATAAACAATTTCCAACAAGTGGAGAGAATGCAATACCGCTGTCAGTAGTTGAACAGATCGCACTTAAAACACTTGTGGGCGTTCAACAAAATCAATTTAACAACGCTCTTGCTCGTTTATTAACAGCAGGTGGACGTTTTATGCCGTCATTTGCAGAGTTTCGCACCTGGTGTATCGGTGAAAGTTGGATGTCTCCAGAGGAAGCTTGGTCACGTGCATGTAAGTTTACGACTGACCGAACTGTAGTTATTACCCAAATTACAAAGTATGCATTAGACGAAGTGATGTATTTGATTGAAGCCGGCCAAATGCGAGCAGCTCAAGATAATTTCTTCGGAACCTACAACGTGATGGTGGCTAAAGCGCAGTTAAAGGGCCGTCAGCAAGAGTTTTACACTCCACCGCTACAACTAGAACACAAAGAACCTAAACACGTTCCTGTGAGCAATGACGAAGCACAAAAGCATCTCAAATCTTTGATGGAACGGTTAAAGATTAATGGTCGTAAACCAGCACCAGTACAAAAGCTTAAGCCCAAGGAAAAAGAGCCTGAGCTTACAAAAGAATTAGGACCAGATCCTTTCGACAATCCGCACGAATACGCAGAGATGTGCCGCCGTGAAGGTATGCCTATTCCAAGAAATATTCTTCAGCTAATTGATGGGGCGAATGTATGAACACTATGACTAAAAACAAGTTATTTGGATTAGCTGAAGAACGGACTGATGTGTGGGCAACGCCTCAAGATTTTTTTGAAAAATTGGATCGAGTATTTAACTTTGATTTAGATGTTTGTGCTTTACCAGAAAACGCCAAATGTGAGCGATATTTCACACCTGAAATTGATGGTCTAAAGCAAGAGTGGACAGGGACATGCTGGATGAATCCACCTTACGGCAAAGAAATCATCGATTGGGTTGCCAAGGCAGCGGAAACAGCAAGTAAGGGGCATACGGTAGTTGCACTAGTTCCAGTTAGAACGGATGCCCGATGGTTCCAAGATTACTGCTTAGGCAGGGAGATTCATTTTATTCGTGGCCGCTTAAAGTTTGGTGGTTCTAAAACAAATGCACCTTTTGGATGCTGTGTTGTGGTGTTCAGACCAAGCCTCATAGACGTCAATTGGGAGAAATCCGCATGAACAAATACGAGATTTTAGCGTGGGGTTTACTCATTTCATTTTTTACATCAGCTATTAGCGGTGCGGTGGTTTTGTGGTGGTTGGCGCGTAAAGAGCTAGATGAGAAGGGAGCCAGACATGAGTGAATTTGAGGGTAAATCTGGAAAGTGGGCTTGGGAGATTCAAAAAGAACAACAAGCGAAAGTGGAGGAGCTGCAAAAGCGTTTAGATGGGGCATTAAAAGAGACTCAATATGCTTTGCAGTATGTTGAAGAAGACATGCGCGGCAATCATGAATTTCTACAAATGGCAATGATTCGAACCCTTAAAGCTATAGAGCAAGTGCTCAAAGGTGGTGCTTGATGTCATCAGTCAGCATTGCTGAATACCGCAAGTTATTTCCCATAAAGAAAAATAAAAAGCGCCGTTCAGCAAAGCAAGCACGAGAGCCAAGTGTAGGGGAGGTTTTATTAGCAACGCATTTAAGAGCGTGCAAGATTGGTTTTGAACAGGAATATAAGTTCCATCCTAAACGTAAATGGAGGGCAGATTTTTTAATAACGGGTACAAAGATTTTGATTGAGGTAGAAGGCGGGATCTGGAGCGGAGGCCGTCACACAAGAGGCAGGGGCTATATAGGGGATATGGAGAAATATAACTCGGCGGCAATGATGGGTTTTACAGTTCTACGGTTCAGTACAGAGCAAGTGAAAGCAGGCGTGGCGATTAAACAAATTGAGCAATTGGTGGGATGAAAATGAATATGCCAGTACAACACATTTTACAATCGGTCGATTGGTCTAAATATAGTTTTGAAGAGTGGTGCCGCCAGCTTGGAGCTTGGCTTAACGGCGATACCGAAACAATGGTCAAAATTGTTAAGACGATGCCAACAAAACGCATTACTCAAAAACAACGTGAAAAATTAATAGCAATGTATATGAGCGATGAAAATTTAAAAGATCGCTTATGTATTCGCCGTAAGGGTACTTGCTGTGAGTTAAATGACAATGAGGCACGTGCAATCCATAGATTGATTATTGATATTAAATTAATCGAAGACAACATTTTACAAGAATGGATTTCAGCAATTTGGTCACATCATGTTATGGGTAATTCATTACGTGATATTGCTCAAAGTAACGACACTTCAGTTAATCAAATCAGACAGGATTTAAAATGTGGTATGGCTTATATCAAAAGTCGAAATCCGCATTTCAGATTTGAAACTTTTGAAAAAACCACTTGAGTGTGCGCACGGGGTATGGCATATTTGTGATAACTTGGCGATTTTGCATTTATTTGCCAAAGAAATGGCTCGCTTTTGCGAGCTTTATTATTTCTAAACTATTAAAAAGTAATAATGTTAGAAAAAATTAAAAAAGCATCTCTTGCTGATTGGGTTCTTATAATCTCTAGTGGACTTTTAATTACGGGTCTTTGTTATCAGTTTGGTTATTACGGGACAGTTGGACTTCAAAGTCCTTGGATTATCAATCTTTTAGGGACTAAAGAATTATTTATTAGTAATCTTGGTCTTTGCATTCTATATGCAATTGCAGCTCTTTATTTGTCTTCGTATGTTGAAGAGCAAACGAAAGAGAGATTAATAGAGTTGGCAGTGCTTGCAAATATTGTTTTGATTGCAATTATATTAGTGGTGATTGTTGAAGATAAGCGAATAAACAATATTGTCGATTGTATTTCAATTTTCTTAGCCTTTAACTCTTTTCTTATAGTTCTTAAGCAAGGTTACTATTTAAAAATTATTGGTGTAATTGTCCTTTTTTTAGTTATACCTTTTTTAAAAGGCGTAGCAGATATACAAACTAGTATTTCAGAAAAACAGTTTAATGCAGTAAAACTAGCGAAAAGCGAACAAGAATGGTTCTTGGTTAATACTTTTGGAGATAAGGCTGTTTTGGTTGATTCTTATGAAAAATCTCGAAAAGTAAAGGTTGTGGAAATTAAAGAACTTGAATTCGTTCAGACTCAATAAAGTAATTTTTATTTAATTTTTTTATGTTAAATTCCAGTCTAATTAAAAACTGGTTAGCAAAATGAATATCTGCGTTGGTGGTGAACTTGATGGGCAAAAGATAGAAAAAGAAGGGCGATTGCTTAAAGCTTCTGATTTAGACCCAAGTTTTTCAACAGAATACTACAAACAGATTTTTAACCGCGACAATACGGTGTTCCATTTCTGGTTACCTATTGGATCAGACTTGCATGAAATGTCTGAGAAAGTTCTAAATATCCTTAGATCACCTAAAAACTAGTTTTATCGTTTGCCGGACGTATTACGGCACAAGAAGCCCCGCTTAATATCGATTATTGGCGGGGCTTTTATTTTTCTATCAGTTGGAAGGCATATACTGTATAAAAGCAAAATCTTTTGCAGAGATTGAATTCCATGCCAATATTTACTTTAAATAATAATGAACTAAATGCAGTTGAGACCACCTCTTTTAAAGAAGAAGCTATTCTGGAAAGATTGCATCTTCAGCAAGCACTTAAGAAAAATATCGGAGTAATCGCTGAGGACTGTCTTGTGATTGCTGAAGAGTATGCTGAATGGGATGGTTCAAAGAGAAGAATTGATTTACTGGCAATCGATAAAAATGCAAATCTTGTAATTATAGAGCTGAAGCGTACAGACACTGGTGACCATATGGAGCTTCAAGCTCTCCGGTATGCATCAATGGTTTCTACAATGACTCTGGATATAGCGATAGATATCTATCGTCGATATAAAATAAATAATGGCTATCCTTCTTTTGATCACGACAATGCACGTGAAGAAATTTCAAATTTTGTAGATATTGATAATCTGGATGAAAGTAATTTTGCGGATGACGTGAGAATCATTCTGGTCTCATCAAACTTTTCAAAAGAACTAACCACCTCAGTGATCTGGCTTAATGAGCGTGATCTGGATATTACTTGTATAAGAATGCAGCCATATATTCACAATTCTCAGATTCTGGTAGATATTCAACAAATCATCCCTTTACCGGAAGCAAAGGATTATCAGATTAAGGCACAGAAAAAATCAGAAGAAAGACGAGAAGCTAAGCTTACGAATGCAAGGGATTACTCAAGCTTCATGTTCAATGGTAAGACTCTCAATAAACGTTATCTGGCTCTGGAAATTATTAAATGCCGGTTTGATGAAATTGATAATAAGAATATCGAAGATCTTAGAGCAGAGTTTAATGAATATCCGAATCTGGATAGATTGCTGGTTAAACTTAACCAACTGGATGAGCAAAGATATGACCGTTATTTTATTGAGAAAGAACATCAGTTACAGATGAGTAATGGAGATATATATGTTATTTCTAATCAATGGGGCAAAGGTAATATTTATCAGTTAATAGAAATTGCAGCCAGCTTTAACTATGAAATTATTAACACTTCAAAGGATCAGTTGAAACGTTCAGTTGAATATGGCGACTATTTGATAGAACAGTTGGAAGATACCACTATTCTAGTTTTTAAAAATGGCGAGAAAGTATCGGCTTATGGAGTATTACTAGAGTTGGCCTCTTCTATAGGAATAAGCCATTTAAATAGTAAAGGTGGTAAAAAGAACACAAGACAACTTGGGAAAGACTTGATTGATCAATTAGATACTAGCTCGTAGATCTAATAAATTTGAACTAATAAATGGATGCATTAAATACAAAAATAACCCTGTACACGGAAAATGCTATTTTTGCGCTATAGTGGTTAAAGTATAAGTAAAGATCACGCATGATATTTAAAAGCTCATCGAAAGGTGGGCTTTTTTGTTTTGTGCTATAGTCCAGTCTCATTAAAAACTGGTAAGTAAAATGAATATCTGTGTTGGTGGTGAACTTGACGGGCAAAAGATAGAAAAAGAAGGTAGATTGCTTAAATCTTCTGATTTAGACCCAAGTTTCACAACAGAATACTACAAACAGGTTTTTAACCGCGACAATACGGTGTTCCATTTCTGGTTGCCGATCGGGTCTAACTTGCATAATATGTCTGAGAAAGTTTTAGGTATTTTAAGAGCACCTAAAGACTAGTTTTATTCTTAATTAAATTTTATTGGTTTAAATTAATGCAAAATCAAAATGATCCAATTAATAATATTGAGCAATTAGATGCAGAGGATGCGCAAAAACAAGAAAACTCGGTGCTTAATTCTGTGAATCCTGATCCAGTTGATGTGACAGACTTAATTGTAGAAATTGGAAAAGATGTAGTCGATTTTGCATCATCGATTTTAGACAATATTGATATAAATTTTTGATTTAAAAGTTCCTCAAGTTGGGGGCTTTCATAGACTCTGGAATGTAAATTTGTTGTTGTGTATATATGAATATCCATATATGATTCATTTCAAATACTGCGCTGAAAGTTTTTGTTTTTGTGACCCGTTTCTTTTTAGAAGCGGGTTTTTTAATTTATAATTTGATTTCATTAGAATAAATTAGAAAAGAAGTTTTATGGAGCGGGGAATCCTTTTAGAAAAATCATTAAATATGATTTTGGAACTTAAAGAAGAGATCAGAAATAGTACAGTAATCGATTGTGGGCCACGATTAGATTTGGTTGAGCAATGTATTTATATTTCATTTGAACATGGAATTGGGGTTAACACCTTATTAACATTAGACATGCCAATTCAAGCAATGGTTTTATCTCGTGCTCAGTTCGAGTCTGCCGTAAGAGCCTATTGGTTATTGTTTTGCGCATCTAATTTTCAAATTTCAAAATTAAGTTTTGGCTATACTTTTGAAGAGCAGTTTGTCAAAGATACATGCCCATCCTTAAGTGAAATGTTAGAAATGCTTCATAAAGCTGATTTGCCAGCTAAACCTGTAATTAATATGTTTGTTGAGTTTAAAAAGTATCATCTCAACCAACTAAATTCATTTGTCCATACAGGTAAACATTCTTTTACTCGTGATGTAATGGGCTTCGATGTAAATCTAGTTCTGACTTTGATAAGACAATCTAATAATTTAATTACAGCATCTGCACAAATTATGTTGGCACATACAGTTCCAGATAAACAAAAATTCATCCATTTATTGATTAAAAAATATCGCGAATGCTTTTATTTGCAAGAAGATGTCGATTCAATTTTGAAATCAAAGTTGGAAAATTATTTTAATTAACTTTTAATTTGCCGGACGGATTACGGCGCAAACGGCCCCGCTTCATACTAGTTATTGGCGGGGCTTTTTATTTTTAAGAAATAATTTTAACTCTCATTTTTTGAGTATTTAGGCTGAATTTGATCCAAGCTATCCTCTGGGTCCTTTTCGCGTGTATGTGAAACTTGAGTATTTTCAATATGGATAATTCGATTATGCTCAACATCTTTTAAATGCTCCGGTGCCAATTCCGGATATGACTTGTAAAAATGCATTTTTATATTCAGAGCATGATCAAGTAGAAAAGCGGATTCAATACTATAGTATTGATCATTATCAAAAAATTCATAAGTTGACTCTAATAATTCTTTTATTGAGTCATCAAGATTTTTAAGTTTTTCATTTATTACATTTAAATCATTTGCTGATGGTTGTTTTTTCATTTCTTATCTCGCATTAAAAGGGTTAAATATGGAAGTTGTTGACTACACTTATTTAACTAATAAAAAGCTTTATAAGAAAAAAGCACGCAATAAAGCTTTACCTAAGGCTACTGAAAAGTTTCTAAAAGCTGAAGAAGAATTTACTGAAGCTTTAGATAATCTGGAAATTAAATACGAAAAGAAATTCCAGTTTAAATCTACAAAGCATTGGCGGTTTGATTTTCATTTAATTGAACATCGTATTTTAGTTGAAATTGCTGGTGGACCGTGGTCTGGTGGTCGCAAAGGAAAGCTTTCTACAAAGGCGTGGAGTTTGGATCGATACGATGTGGCTGAAGAAATGGGTTATACCGTGGTTCGTTTAGAAGCAGCACCGAGATTTAAGATTAATGAATCTGGACCCTTACAGATTCAGGCTCATTTTGCCAGTCAGTGGCTTAAAAACTTAAAGAGGCAAATTTTTAATGGATCAGATCAGACCATTCCCACCAACTGACTTTATTGACCAAGCTGAAGAAGAGGAAGCAATTCGTTTAATACCGGCACCAGACCTAAAGAAATGGGTTATCGCTAATTATTTAACGATTGGTGGACCACTTCATAACCCGGATCATGATCATATAGCTGAGCTACTTCACGACAATGAAGAGTTTTTAGCATTTGCTTGGGCTTCTTCTGCATATAAAAGCAAGCAGGCTATGGTATTAGGCCAGTGCGAAAAAGTAATGTTTAATGTTGGTGGCTGGCGTAAAGCTCGCCAAGAGCAACAAATGCGCGACTGGTTTGGCGCAGTTCCAACTTATTTAATTACTGTCGATGCTTCTTTCTGTGAACGTGCCAATGATACTGAATTTTGTTATTTGCTTGAACATGAGCTGTATCACATTGGCGTTATGAAAGATGAAGATGGTGAAATCATCTATAGCGATAATACAGGCTTACCTAAGCACTATCTTGCTGGTCACGATGTTGAAGAGTTTATTGGCGTAGTTAAACGTTATGGACCAAGCAAAAATGTTAAGCGACTTATTGAAGTCGCAAAGAATCCGCCGTTTGTTTCGAATCTTGATATTTCAAAATGCTGCGGCAACTGTGTAATCAATTGAGCCTAATGGCTCTTTTTTTTGCCCATTTTGTTATACGTAGTTATACGATGAGGAAGTTATGGCGACACTAAAAGAGCCTGTGAAAATCTTTATAGTTCAGTCTCTTGCTTGTCGTGATACACCTCAAGAAGTGGCTGAACTCGTAAAACAAGAATTTGGCGTTGATATAGATCGTGTTCAAGTTGCAACTTATGACCCTACAAAGGTTGCTGGTAAGAACTTAAGCAAAAAGTATGTCGAACTATTTGAAAAAACCAGAGATGAGTTTGATAAAGGCTTAATTGATATTCCTATTGCTAATAAGTACTACCGATTGAAGCAATACCAAAGACAGCTTGAGAAGACTAGAAATGTCAAAACAGCCTTAAAAATTCTTGAGCAAGCCGCTAAAGACATTGGTGGTCAATTTACTAATCGCCAAGAAATTACAGGCAAAGACGGCGGACCAGTCCAAACGGTTAATTCTGAAATTCCAGTTCCAATGGAAGATTACTTAAAAGCGCGGAGGGAAGTCTTAGATGAGTACTGATGCGGCTCGGGATAAAGCCATCCGGATCGAGGCGCAAGAAGATTTATATTTCTTCACAAGGTACATGTTTAAGGAGCGCCGTGGTTATAAATGGATGCAAAATTGGCACCACTTAGAAATCTGTGAAGCTTTAATGAAAGTTTATCGCGGAGAGATAAAGCGGTTAATTATTAACGTTCCACCACGATATTCTAAAACTGAAATTGCTGTAATTAATTTCATGGCTTGGTGTTTTGGTAAGAATCCAGACTGTGAGTTTATTCATATCAGTTACTCGGCTATGCTTGCCGCAAATAATGCATTTCAGACTCGTAATATGGTTCAAGAAAAGGCTTATAAAAAGGTCTTTCCTGATCTTAAGTTACGTGAGGATAGTAAAGCTAAGGATTTCTGGCGCACAGATGCAGGCGGAGTCTGCTATGCGACTGGTACTGGCGGTACCATTACAGGTTTTGGTGCAGGCAAAATGCGTGAAGGCTTTGGTGGTTGCATCATCATTGATGACCCGCATAAGGCCGATGAAGCCAAATCAAAAACTATCCGTGAAGGTGTAATTGACTGGTTCCAAAATACTCTCGAGTCTCGTACTAACTCACCGGAAACACCAATTATTGTCATTATGCAGCGTCTTCATGAAGATGATTTGGCAGGATGGCTGCTAGGTGATAGAAAAGACGGCGTTCCTGTAGCTGGTGGTAACGGTGAGGTTTGGGAGCATCTATGTCTTTCGGCTATTCAAGAAGACGGATCTGCATTGTGGCCAGCAAAGCACAATATTCAAAAGTTGAAGCAAATGGAGCAAGCTGCGCCGTATGTTTTTGCCGGGCAATATCGTCAAATGCCATCACCGCCAGCAGGCGGTTTTTTTAAGCCTGACAATATTGAAATTGTGGATGCTTTACCTGCTGATGTAGTGAAGCAAGTAAGGGCATGGGACTTCGGTGCTACTGAGAATGAAGGCGACTTTACAGCAGGTGTTAGAGAAGCTCTTGGCGCAGATGGCTTTACCTATATCGTTGATGTAACCAAAGGGCAACTTGGTCCAGACAATGTCAATAAGCGCTTAAAACAAGTCACAGAGTTAGATGGGATGGGCGTAACGGTAAGGATTCCTCAAGATCCTGGTCAAGCTGGTAAATCACAAGCAAGTGCATTCGTAAAACTTCTTGCAGGATATGACGTCAAAGCCAAACCAGTTTCGGGAGACAAACTCACACGTGCACAACCTTTTGCGGCGCAAGTTAACGTGGGTAACGTGAGAATGCTTAGAGGTGATTGGAATAAAGACTTTATTGAAGAGCTTCGCAATTTTCCAAATGGAACGCATGACGACCAAGTTGATGCTGGTTCAGATGCATTTAATGAATTGAATGGAGGTTTTGAGGCCTTCTTTGCTGATATGGGATTTGCTCGATGAGTGACGTAACTTTTAAACATCCTGAATATGTTAAAAACTTGCCATATTGGCAGAAGCTAGATGATGTGTGTGAAGGCGAGGATGCTGTAAAGGCTAAAGGAGAAAAGTATCTTCCGAAACCCAATGCTCATGATCAATCACCTGCAAATAAAAGTGCTTATGAGGCTTATCGTACTCGGGCAGTCTTTTATGAAGTAACGGGGACTACATCTAATAGTTTAGTTGGTGCAGCTTTTGCAACCGATCCAAGTTTTAAATTTCCTCCAGAACTAGCTCACTTAGAACGCAATGCTAACGGCGCGGGATTAAGTGCTTATCAATTGGCACAGAACGGGATCCGACATTTATTAAAGCATTATCGTTGTGCTTTATATGTTGACTATCCTGCAGTTACACCGGCTCGAAATCTTGCGGAGTTTAAACAGCAAAAAGCCTACCCGATGATTCACTTATTGAATGCCATTGATGTGATCAATTGGGATTCAATGATGATTGATAACCAGAAAAAGCTTTGCTTGGTGGTCATCCGTGAATTTACTTCAGAACGAGGCGCTGATGGCTTTAGCAAATCTGAGGTAGAGCAATACAGAGTACTTCGTTTAGAGCCTGATAATGAAGGAAACTTCATCTATACAGTTCAAGTTTACACAAAAGGCGACAAGGGTACATGGAAGGGCGAAGATAAGAAGTATCCCACTGATAATAACGGGGATTTCTGGTCTTATATTCCATTCACTTTTGTGGGGGCTATTGATAACTCTGAAGAGATTAAAAAGCCTCCATTGCTCCCATTGGCTAATCTTAATTTAGCTCATTATAGAGATAGTGCGGACTTTCAAGAGTCCGTTTTTTATATGGGCCAACCACAGTTTTATGCTAAGGGAGTTAATTGGGCTTGGTATGACGAGGCTAAAAAGCGTGGCATTTATATCGGTGCGAAAGTTCTATTACCTTTACCTGAAAACGGTGATTTGGGGATTGTACAAGCAGATCCAAACACATTAGCACGGGAAGCTATGAAGGATAAATGGGAACAGATGAAAGAAATGGGTGCTCGACTTATTGAAAAAGGTTCCGCAGCTAAAAAGACTGCTACTGAATCTAACAGTGATGATGCCGTGCAGCATTCCGTTCTTTCACTTTGTGTTGTGAATATGAATGAAGCTTTTTCTATGGCTTTACGTTGGGCTGCTAAATTTGTAGTACCCAATGTTGATGTTCTGACTAAAGATGAACTGATGTTCGAAATTAGTCAGGAATTTAACAAGCAAGGTTATTTAGCTGAGTTAGCTAGACAGTTATTTGAAGCAGCTCTACAAGGCCGATCTTCATTTAAATCGTGGTGGGAATACAACCAAACAGGTATGTTCCCTAAACAAAAATATGAAGACGAGCTACAGAATGTCGAAGCAGAGCAAGATGGAACTTTAAATCAAAGGTAGAGTGAGATGGCAACAGATATCAAAAAACTATTTGAAGCACTCACTCAGCACCAGGCCTACCTTTATCGTGCTTCATCAAAAACGGTAAATGAGCTATTGGCTTTATTCAATGATGATACGAGCAAGATGCTATCTAAGCTTCGGGATTTATTGGATGAGCTTAATGAGTCGGAGGAAGTTGCTTTAGCAGGTGGTAAATATACAACTTCAAATCTCAGGGAAATTAAAGATTTGATTGCCCAGTGGTTTGCTAGTGTTAATTTAGCATTACCTGAAGCTTTTGCCGTTTCAGCTACAGCACTGGCTGTTTATGAGGCCAATTACGTAGCTAAGCTCTATGGAGCAAAGATTAATAAGCCTGATGGGGGAAAACTATTTTTATCCGCTAAAAAAGTTCCTTTGGCAGGTGGCGCTCTTGTCGATGATCTGCTTTCAAGAATTGCTGAAACTGCCCGTCAAAAGGTTGAGTATGCAATTCGAGATGGTATTAATTCAGGCAAAACTAACCAAGAAATTATTCAGCGCATTCGGGGTACCAAACGGCTTAACTATGAAGATGGGATCTTAAATGGTACCAAAACTGATATTGAGCGAACGGTAAGAACGGTGCGAAGTCATGTGGCCAACCAAGCTTATCTAAATAGCTTTAATCAGATTGGTTTTGAATATGTTCGATTTGTTAGCGTTTTAGATGGTCGAACTTCTAAGCTTTGCGCTTCATTAGATGGTTCAGTGTGGGAGATTAATGATCCTGCAAAGCGTGTACCGCCGTTACATCCAAATTGTCGCAGTATTTTGGTTCCGGTCGAGAAGGACGGTCAACTTGTTGGCGAACGGCCATTTGTCATGGACGAACGCCGAGTTAAAGACATCCCGAAAGATGAGCGCAGCCAATTAATAGGGCAATTGGATGCAAACACCACATTCAAAGAGTTCTTCAAGAAGACAGATAACTTCTTCCAAAAAGAGTGGCTAGGGCTGAAGCGTTACAAGCTCTATAAAGAGGGGAAGTTTGATTTTGATAAGTTCTTCGATCCTGAAGGACGATTGTACACATTAGACCAACTTCTT
The DNA here is from genome assembly GCF_024151445.1 of Acinetobacter sp. UC24323. NCBI lineage: Bacteria > Pseudomonadati > Pseudomonadota > Gammaproteobacteria > Moraxellales > Moraxellaceae > Acinetobacter > Acinetobacter sp. UC24323. Next base: position 230,957 of record NZ_JAHIBY010000007.1, read on the forward strand.
AAGTTGGATGAGCAAACCTTTATGGAGCTGGGATTATGAGTGAATCACGACATTTAGTACTTATGCGTCACCCAACCTTGAAAGGCTTTTTAGTTGTGTGTGATGAAGAAACCGGAATGCCACTGGCAGGGCAAAAAGCGGTTCATATGAATAGTGATGCTCAAGATGGACCAACGACGATTAGCGTAACATTTGAAGCTTATGGTGAGAATGGAATCCGTTTAGTTGGTGATGAGCCAAGAGTACTTTCAACAAAGTAAATGTAGCGAAAGGTGATAAAAATGTCTGAAATATCAGTCGCTCAATATGTAAAGAGAAAAGAAGAGTTAGAAAGAACCCTGACATACCAGCTTGCTGAATTGATCAGTAAATTTGAAAAAGATACAGGCATAAATGTACAAGATGTCTATGCAAATTTTTCAAGTGCTTCATGTTTGGGTGGTTCTGAAAAATACTTTCTAACAGGTGTGACAGTCAAAACCTCAATTTCTAATTAACCCAATTTATTAATTCAATAGCACCTTCGGGTGCTTTTTTTTGTGAGAAGAAAATGATCAAAGAAGTAACAGAACAAGAGTTAGCTGAAAAGTCAGTGGCTCCCCGAGTAACTAAAGCGCAAATTGATTCATTGATGGAGCGTGTTACATATACGGTTGAGCAACGCCCCGGAGGCACAACATCTACTTTTGTCCATGCATTTTTAGATGGAAAGTTTTTTCTAGCAACGGGTTTTAGTGCATGTGTGAATACTGAAAACTTTGATGCTGAAATTGGTGAGCGTATGGCTCGTGGAAATGCAGAAAAGTCTGCCGAAAATAAACTTTGGGAGCTAGAAGGCTACCGTTTATTTGCAACTAATTTCTAAGTTTTCAATCGAAGTAAAGCGTCCTAAGGGGCGCTTTTTTTATACCTGCCGAAAGTGGATGCAGACGGCGAATCCGGGTGGATGCCCATTTTGAAAATATAGGTTGGATGACCAATGAAACTTAAAACAGTAACGATCGACGGTAAAGTTTATGCGGAAGTAGAGGGTGATAAACCTATCTATGTTCATGATGATGGTAAAGAGATGCCACATGATGCCGCTCACTCTGTAGCAACTATTGCACGTTTAAACAATGAAGCAAAAACACATCGTGAAGCCAAAGAAGCAGCCGAAAAAGCATTAAAAGCTTTTGACGGAATCGAAGACCCAGCGGCAGCTAAAAAGGCATTACAAACAATCCAAAATCTCGACGATAAAAAGCTAGTGGATGCTGGTGAAGTTGAAAAAGTGAAAGCTGAAGCTATCAAAGCAGTTGAAGAAAAATATGCCCCGATTGTTGAGCAACGTGATGCTCTTGAAGCCTCATTGCATAAAGAGCTTATCGGCGGTGGTTTTGCTCGTTCTAAGTACATTCAAGACAACATTGCAGTACCTGTGGACATGGTTCAGGCAACTTTTGGCCAACACTTCAAAATTGAAGAGGGCAAGGTGGTTGCATACGACCAGAACGGCGAAAAGATTTATTCACGTGTACGCCCAGGTGAACTTGCAAATGTTGATGAAGCTTTAGAGTCATTGGTTGGTGGATACCAGCATAAAGACTTAATTCTTAAAGGTGGTAAAGGAAACGGCGGTGGATTCCAAAGTGGGGGCAAAGGTGGAGCGCCTGCAGGAATGAAACGCAGTGAGATGTCAGTTTCTCAGAAAGCTGACTACATCAAAGAACATGGCAATGATGCCTTCCTAAAACTGCCGAACTAATTATTAAATATTTGGAGATAAGTCGTTATGACTACAACAGTAAATTCAGACATGATCATCTACAACCAATTGGCACAAACTGCTTATTTAGAGCGTTTGCAAGACAATTTGAATGTATTTAACCAAGCCTCTAATGGTGCAATTGTTTATCGTAATGAGATTATTGAAGGTGATTTCAATAAAGAAGCATTCTACAAAGTGGGCGGTAGCATCAAACATCGTGATGTGAATTCAACCGCCAAAGTAGTTCCAGAGAAAATTGGTTCTGGTGAATCTGTAGGCGTAAAAGTCCCGTATAAATATGGTCCTTATGCTTCTACTGAAGAGGCATTCAAACGCCGTGCACGTACACCTGAAGAGTTTGCCATGATTCTTGGTTATGATTTAGCAGATGCATTGGTTGCTGGTCGTTTACAGTACAGTTTAGCCTCTTTAAAAGCTGCTATTTCTAGTAACCCGGATATGGTTGCCCAAGGCAGTATTGCTGTAGATGGGCGTAAAGCATTAACACGTGGTATGCGTAAGTTTGGCGATAAGTTTGGACGTATTAGTTTATGGGTAATGAACTCAGATACCTACTTCGATATTGTTGATGATGCAATCACTAAGCAGATTTATGGCGAATCTGAAATTGTTATCTATGGCGGTTTACCGGGTACCTTAGGTAAGCCGGTATTAGTTACTGATGCGGTAGGTGATGATGATGCATTTGGTTTGCAAATGGGAGCTGTTACTGTTACAGAATCACAAGTACCAGGCTTCCGGGCGTATGACATCAATGATGAAGAAAACTTAGGTATTGGTATGCGTGCTGAAGGCGCGTTCAACTTAGATATTCTTGGTTATAGCTGGGATACATCAAAAGGCGAAAACCCTGACCTTACTTTACTTGGTTCAAGTGCCAACTGGAAAAAACATGCTACTAGCAACAAAATGACAGCAGGCACATTGCTTGACTTGTCTGGCACAACAACTGGTTAACTCATAAACATCTCACTATAAGAGGGCTATTAAGCCCTCTTTTTACATTAAAGAGAAATGCATCATGAAGCTAATTTATACACGTATTGCTGCTGCAGCTGCGTTAGAGGTTGGAACTATTGCCAATCCTGATTATTACGAAAATCCGAATCGAAGTGCTGAAGAAGTAATTATTTACGGTGATTACCCGAAAATCCAAAATGATTACGAAGCTTTGAATATTCCAGTTGAAGTTCGCAAATTGGAAGAGCCTGTAAAAACGACTTTGGCTACAGTAAGTGCCGTGATTGGAATTACCCCTGAACTGCAAAAAGTTGTTGATGAAACTAAAGCAGAGTGTGAAAAAGTTGTTGAAGAAAACACTCAACTTAAACAGAAAATCGAAATCTTGGAACAAGCTAGTGGTGATAGTTCGGAGTTAATTTCTGAAAACTCACGTTTAAAAGATGCTGCATTCCAAGCTGACAATGCTGCTAAAGCGGCTGAAGGAAAGGTAGTAAGCATTCAAGCAGAGTTTGATGCTTTTAAAAATGATGTTGCTGCTATGCAAGCGCGTATCGCTGAATTGGAATCTGGAAAAGCGGCAGAAAATTCAACAACAGAAACGGCAGTTAATGATTTTGAAAACTGGTCAAATGATCAATTAAAAGAGTATTTAGCTAGTAAAAATATTGGATACAAGCCGTCTGCAACAAAAGCAGAACTCCTTAAATTAATCCCGAAGGAATAATGCAATGAGCTTTATTACTGTAGATGACGCAAATTCAATTTTGGGCAGCGATTTTGCACCAGACAGTGATAAAGCTCGTCTGGTAAAGCTGGCTAATGTCTGGATGAAAAAACGGATTGGTTTTGTACCGGATCCTATTGATCCACTTCTTAAGGACGCAGCTTGTGAAATTATCAAGGGAATTCTGGCCAAAGAAATTTATAACGGTAAAGACCAGCAGTTGAAGCGTAAGAAGGTCAAAGCTGATTCTGTTGAGTCGGAAAAAGAATACCAAGACGGATCTGAAGCAATATCTAGTTTTGAACAGATAGCAATTGATTTTATTGATTCACTTGATTTGAAAGATCCAAATGCAAGTTTTAATGGCTTTGGCATACCTCTTTACAGGGCATGATATGGGCTTACGTGACGAAATTCAGGCAGATATTGCTGAAGAATTTAATGATGATTTAGCGGACGCCGTTCATTCTTTTACTTGTGACCGCGTTATTAGTACCAACTGGAACCCTAAGACAAATACTTCAGAAGACGTTGTTGAACATTATGAAGGCCGTGGTGTTCTGTTCGGTTCATACAGTCAATATGAGATCCAAACACTTGGAGTACTGGCCACCGATAAAAAGGCAACTGTGCTGCAGAATGAAATTACCAAAGAGCCGATGATTGATGATGAATGGAGTACGGCGCAAGGTACATATCGCATCATGCATATCAAACAAGATCCAATCAGTGCAAGCTGGAAATGTCAGCTTCGAAAAGTGTAGGGGCTAAAATGGTTAATACCGATTATGTTCCAGAGTGGTACATCACACCTTTTCAGCATGTGCAATACACGCTTGCTAGAAATCAGCTTCACATGGATTTGTTATTTGAAGGTATGGATGAAGCCGATCAATTTTTGGATATGGGAGCTGATGCACAGGTTAGTACTTTTTCTGATGGTGCATATGCAATCGTCCAAATTGGTGATACGGCGGATAAAGACCAAATTCAAGTATATGGATTGCTTTTACATGAAGCGGTTCATATCTGGCAAATAGTTAAACGGCGAATGGGTGAGCGCGATCCGAGTGTTGAGTTTGAAGCCTATTCAATTCAAGCGATAGCTCAAGACCTTTTTGAAATGTTCGAAGCAAGTGAGGTTAAAAAACATGGGGTGGAAGGGAGCAAGGCCGAGCAGCTTTAGTTTTGAAGTTGAAAAACAGGCAGATGAGCATGTAAAGAAAATCACTATGGATACAGTGCAATCACTCGTTGTTTCAAGTCCTGTTGATACAGGAGCTTATCGAGCTTCACATATTGTTTCTATTGGATCTGGTGATTACGGTGTGCGAGACCCCTCAACAAATGCAGTGCAAGATGCCGCGATTCAAGCTGTTAAGTTTAAGTTGGGGAGTTTGATCTATATTCAAAACAACCAGCCATATGCTGAGCGCTTAGAAAACGGTTGGTCCGATCAAGCAGCGCAGGGCATTTATAGCACAACGTTTACTTACATTACTCAAAAGTACGGTGGCTAAAATGGCAATGACTTTAGAGCAAGCTAGACAAGCTATCGTGGACCGAATGATGAGTTTTACAGGGATTTCTCAAGATAGAATCCAGTATCCAAATGCACCAGGTTTTACGGCACCAACAAAAGGTGTGTGGTGTCGTTTAACCATTACGGGAGGACCAAGTTTTATAGCTGGACTAGGGGATAAGCCGTGTACACGCCGTACTGGTAACATCTTAATTCAATGTTTTGCCCGTCCTAATACTGGAGACAGGGAAATAACAGAACTTAGTGATGCATTGCTGGCACATTTTGAATATTTCTCAGTCGAACATTTAGAGTGTTTGAATGGACAATCCGTTTATACCGGAAAAGATGCTGACTTCATTCAGTATAATGTGACGATTGGATTTAGGGTGAATTGATATGTCCTGCATGCTTACGCAAGAAGAAATTGAAATTAAACGGCAAGAACTGGAACGACACTTGGCAAGTGTAATGGCTGAAGAGCTGAATAAATGGCAATTAGCTAATAAACTATGTGTTTCTGATGTGAATATACGTTTAGCCGATGTTAGTAGTCTTGGCGGTGCAAAGCATAATGTAGTAACTGGAGTAAGTGTCGATCTAGATGATTGATTTTTAAATTTTAAAGATATTACCGCCTATGAGCGGTTTTTTTATGTTCCAAATTTTGTAACCACCTTTCGAGGTGGTTTTTTTATGCCTATAAGGAGTAAAAGCCATGTCGAGTGGTGCACGTCAGATAACACAAATTGCAAGAGAAACTACGGTGGGTGTAACGCCGACGCCGTTTGCTCGGACGACTTTTGAATTTACAGATAATGGCTTAGATGCCACAGTTTCTAAAGAAGAGTCAAAGTCTATCACTAGTGGGCGCATTGCTCGCTCATCAATGATTACAGGCGCTGAATATGCTGGTGAATTAAAATGCGAAGCAAAATATAGCCAACTTGTGCAAGATTTAATGGCAGCGGCAGCTTTTAATAGCTGGTCATCCAATGTCCTTACTTTTGGTGGTTCGCTTCGTCAAACTTTTTCAGTACTTCGCGGCTTTGAGGATGTTAATGACTTCCACGTATTCCGAGGTTGTCATGTAAATACATTCAGTATTGAAGTTCCTGAAGCTGGATTTATTACGATGGCTTTTGGCCTAATGGCTTTAGGTCGAACTAACTTTTCAGCGCCTCCAGCTGGAGCAGTAACCCCAGCAGATAATAACCCTAAGCTATCTAATGTATCTGTGGGTGAAATCTTGATTGATGGTGTATCTCAAGCTGGTATCTCTTGCTTGACTGCATTCTCATTCAAATGGGATAACACAATGAAGTTACAGAAATGCTTAGGCGAAGGAATCAATGCCCGAGCTATTTTAGAGACCCTTGCTGATGGTACTGGTTCTTTTACTGCTGCATGGTCAAGAAATACTTCAGACATGTACGAAAAACAATTCACCAATGCAACTATTTCTTTGAGAGTCCCAATTACTGATACTTTAGGGAATTCTTATGAAATTTTTATTCCTAAAGCAGAAATTACTGCGACTTTGCCAAGTGGTGGAAACAGCGATATTTTAAACTCCTCGTTTGAATATAAAGTTGCTGATGAAGAACCGACAATTACACGTATTCCAGCGCCTGCAACTAACCAAAATCCTTAATTTAATTTACCAATAGCAGCCTTTATGGCTGCTTTTTTTTGGAGCTTAATATGGCTTTAAAAGTAACAATTCAAACAAGCAAAACTGTCAGTAAATGGCGAGAATATACGGACACGGAAGGGAATGTACTAGCTGAGTTTAAAATTCGTGGATCTGGATATAAGCCATATCAAGTGGCATTAGAGCGTGCGAATAATCAGATTACCTCAAAAGGTTTTGATGTCAGTAAGGCTAGTAAAGACGATAAGCTTTATCATGAATTACTTCTCGAAGCTGCAGCATGTCACTTAATAGAAGACTGGAAAGGCGTAGTATTTGAAGAAAAGATAGAGGGCGGTGAAGTTATTGAAACTGAGCCTGAGTATTCACCTGAAAATGCCACGAAGCTTCTTAACATGGGCGACATAGGTATTTCAATTTGGCTATACGTAAAGCAAGAAGCTGAAGATATCCAAAAAGAAGCGGATGCATATAAGGATGATGTGGTGGGAAAGTCCTCCAACTCTACAATTGGTGCAAGTTCAACTCAGAAGAAGAAGCGAGCGACTACAACGCGAAGCAGACAGCGATCGCAAAAGCCTTAAATCTTCAAGCTGCGAAGGTCATTGAGAAACCGGAGTACTCTTATACATCAAATGCGATTCTTTCTGCATATAACGTAATTTCACGGTCTAGGCGATATGAGCAAGGGATTCCGCTTTCTTTAGATATTTCGGCTATCTCTGCATACTGTGAGCACTATGAATTACCTGTAGACAGAGACATCTTTAATGATTGTATTTTTGCAATTGATAATCTGTTCCTAGATGAGTCACATAAAAAATCAAATAACTCTAAAAAATAACCCTAGAGGTATTTACTAGAAATAACTCTAGGGTTATAATTGCACCATCAAGTTAATAAGGGGACGGTGTGAAAAGTCTGGATTTAATCAAAATGATTGAAGCAGACGGTTGGTATGAGGTTCGGGTTACAGGAAGTCATCATCACTTCAAGCACCCAAACAAAAAGGGATTAGTTACTATCCCGCATCCTAAAAAGGATTTACCAAGCGGAACTGTTAAAAGCATTTTGAAGCAAGCGGGTCTAACGTGACCCGCTTCAATCAGACACATATAGTCCTATTTCGCAGTACGATTTTGTACAAGAGGTGAGTGCAATGTTGTATCCAATTGCTATTGAGAGAGGTATCGACACTGAAGCCTTTGGTGTCACCGTTCCAGATATTCCAGGATGTTTTAGCGCAGGCGATACATTAGAGGAAGCTATCGAGAACGTTAAAGAGGCAATTTCTGGCCACTTAGAAATTCTTGCTGAAGATGGAGAAGAAATTCCATTAGCATCGGATGTCAGTAAGTTTATTGACCAAGAAGATTATAGAGGTATGATCTGGGCAGTTACTGAGGTTGATGTCAGTCGTTATTTAGGTAAGCCGGAAAAAATCAATGTAACTTTACCTAGCCGTTTAATTCGGAAGATTGATGATAACGTAGGTAAAGATAAAAGATTTAAAACTCGATCAGCATTTTTGGCCGCCGGTGCTGAAAAGCTGTTACATGCTTAATGTAGTGAAGCCACTCAATCGAGTGGCTTTTTAATGTCTGAAAAAAATAAAGATTTAAAAGCTGTAAAAATATATAATCTAAACAATGGATTATAAGATTTAAAAATATGTTAGCAAAACTTTTATATGCACTGGGGTTTTCTATTTTTATTGTGGTTTTAATTAGCTGCACTAAAAAAGTTGAAATAAAACCACTTCCTCCTTCAGTTGAAGAGGAGTATCTAACTTCAAAACATGAAATAGATAAGATGCTTGATGCATTAAATAATCATGATGTATCAAATGATGAGAAGCGAGAAATATTGTGTAAGACATATCCCGAGGTCTACAAAAAACACTATATGCCAGCTCTACTCAAGCTATCACCTGATACATATACAGAGGAAACTTTATTAAGAGATTTTGAGGCTGTGATTAAATTTTATAAACAAGCTTGGTCTATTAAATGTATTTAATGATTGAAAAAATCAAAGTGGTTGGTGGGTAGTTTTTAAAACTTTGAACTGTTAAATTTTACCCATTAATTTAGATGGAAATTTTCATGAGAAAAATATTATTAATCATTTTAAGCTTAATAGTTTCTACTCAAATTTTTGCAAAAGACAAATATGATCCTGAATGTAAGATCAGTGGCTTTGATAATAGAACCATATGTAGTGTTAAGGAATATGGTGTTTACGTCTATGATAAACCAACAGTTTTAAGCTCGGTTTCATTTGGTGGGGTTTGGACAAGCGCAGACCCAGATAATATTGGATTAACGTTTAGTCTTGGCGACATATCATCTTTAATAGAAAGTATTTCCTTTAATGTAGATGATGAAATTCAGAATTTTAAAGTTTCAATTGATTCCACTAAATCAGTGCATATGGGAGGATCATTATGGAAATCTACTGGAGTAGTTGTATTACCGAAGATTTACATAGAGAAAATGCTAAAAAGTAAAAATGTAAAATTCAGAATTGTTACGGTATCTAAAGGTTATCGAGAAGGTTCATTTTATTCTGAAAAAGGGCAGGCTAGTGAGCCAGTAAAAACTTTAAATGCTTTGATGAATAAGATTAAAGAATAAGGTGCTTTAGGGATGATTTAACCTAAAGTATTACTAGTTTAGTTAGATAAAAACCCACTCATTGAGTGGGTTTTTTGTTGCCTGGAGAAAAGTGGTATGGCACAAGAATCTCGTTTAGTAATTGTCATAGATTCAAAAAATGCTGAACGTAATGCGCGTAATTTAGGCAACGAACTCGATAGTATAGAAAGAAAAGGTGAGTTCGCTTCTAAGTCCATGGATGGCTTGTCGGTAGCAACACGAACACTTGCTGGTTATATGGCTGGGTTAGTTACTGCGGGTGAAGCTGTTTCAAAAATGGATGCTTACACTGGACTTCAAAACCGTCTAAAGCTTGTAACCAAAAACCAAACAGAACTGAATAAAGCTACTGAAGATACTTTCAATATTGCTCAAAAAACTTATTCGGCTTGGGATTCAGTTTTGCAGGTTTACCAGCGCTTTAGTGACAATGCGAAAACCTTGAATTTGACCATGGATGATACTGCTCGATTAACAGAAACAGTCTCAAAAGCAGTGGCAATTAGTGGTGCTAGCGCGTCAGCAGCAGATGCTGCTTTAGTACAGTTCGGGCAGGCTTTGGCTAGTGGCACTTTGCGTGGTGAAGAACTGAACTCTGTAATGGAGCAAACACCAGCTTTAGCAAAAGCAATTGCGCAGGGTATGGGTATCACAGTTGGTGAATTGCGTTCTGTTGCTGCTGAAGGAAAAATTACTTCACAGGAGATCGTTAAAGCACTTAAAAATGTTCAGAATGATGTTGATACATTATTTGCTAAAACAGATGTCACTATTGGGCAGTCATTGACCCTTTTGAATAATCAAATTACAAAATTTGTAGGTGAGGCAGGCAAAGGATCGGGAGCAGCACAAACTTTAGCCGGTGGTATTCAGTTACTTGGCAATAATCTGAATGTCATCATTGATGGCGCAATAGTTGTTGGAATTGGCTTTATAACAAAATCTATCTTAACTAAAACAGTCGCCGTTAAAGCTAGTATCGTCGCGTCTGCTCAGCAAAGAGCAGCTAATCTTGCAGAGGCACAATCTCAAGTACAGTTACTGGGTGTAGAAGCAATGCGAGCAAGACAATCTGCTGCATTAACTCTCACTGAGTTGGGATTAGCTCGAGCAGAATATAATGCAGCATTGAGTGCCAATGCACGTGCTGCAGCGATTCAAAGACTAACCGCTGCTGAAATCGCCCATAATATTGCTGTAAAAGAAGCAACCATTGCGACAACAGCTTATTCGGTAGCTCAATCTCGATTAACTACAGTAGCCACTTTAGGTAGTAGAGCTTTAGGGCTGGTGGGTGGGCCAATAGGTGCAATTACACTTGGAATTACGGCTTTAGCTGCAGGCTATATGTATTTCCAAGATAAAGCAGCAAAAGCAAATCAAAAACTTGAAGAACAGGCAAAAGTTGCGGAAAGAACAGATGAAGCTTTAAAGAAATTATCTGGGAATGACAAGACAAAAGCCGTTAATGATTTAACTACTGCATTCAAGGCTCAAAATGAAGCATTAGAAAAATCCTCGTTTGCGGTCGGTGCTGCTTTAATTGATATCGAAAACTATGCACGAGGGAATAAAGAAGTTGAAAAGATTTCCCAATATGCAAGAACTGGAACAATCAGTTATTCAGAAGCTATTGAGCGTTTAAATAAAATTAAATTGCCTACGGATCTGTATGAAAAACTTAAAACACAAGCAGCGCAATATGATGAGAATTCGTCCAAAGCTAGCTTATCTGCAGAAAAGCTAAAACTATTCGGTGTTGAAGTTAGTCTTGCAGGTAACAAAGCGCAGAATGCGGCAGTACAAGTAAAGAATAATACAGATGAATTGCATAGTAATGCTAACGCAGCCGATCGTGCGGCTAAAGCACAAAAGGGTTATTTCGATAGTCTTCGTACTGAAGTACTTAAATCGAATGAAGAACTAGCATTATTAAATCTTGGATACAGTGAGGAAACGGTTAAAAAGATTCTTGAGTTGCAAAAAGCTAAGCAAGCGGTAGCACCTCCTGGTACAACTGCAATTGTCACTAAAGAGGAAATGGATATAGTTGCTCAAGCTCAAAAGGCCCTTGATGTACTTAAAGACAAAAAGGATGAGCTAACTGCTGCCGAGCGAAAACATACAAGTGAGCTAGAAAAACAGCAAAAAGTACTCAGCATTAATGCAAAAGTTCAAGCTAATGCAGCGAAGTACAATTTTTCTGGCATTGAGTCTAAGTACAATTTGCCAGCTGGCACCTTATCTGCAATCCATATGATTGAGTCACGTGGTAATGCTAGAGCTTACAACAAGTCTACAGGTGCAACTGGTGGGTTCCAGTTTCTAGAAGGTACTGCAAAGCAATATGGTGTAAAAGATCGTTATGACTTAGCTCAGTCTGCTGAAGGTGCAGGTAAGTATATGTCTTACCTTTTAAAGCTCTTTAAGGGAGACTTGGAGAAGGCTGTACGTGCTTATCATGCTGGTGAAGGTAATGTTCAAGAGGGTAAGGGTATTGGCAAATACAACAACCAATACTGGAAAGACTTTCAGGGCTATATGGCTGGAATTAATGGCTATACAGCTGGCGACATTTCTTCTAAAGACTTTGATAAGATCATTCAAGACGCCACCAAAATGGCAGAAGAACAGGCTAACTTGCGCCGTCAACTGGAAAACGATGTAGCCAATGAAGTAACCAAGATTAGAAATGATCTTGCTAAGAAGTTGGAAGATGTTGATAAAGCTAATTTTAGTCCTGAGCGTAAAGAGCAAATTAAGGCTGAGCTACGGGCTCGTGCAGATAATGATATTGCAATTGCAGAGCAAGCCACAAAGTCTAAGCTAGATTCTTACCGTGACTTTTTAAAAACAGAAGAACAGCTTTTAACAGACAGTTTTGCAAAACGTCAGTTTGAAGCTGCTCATGATCTAGAATTAACAAAGGAACAAAGAAAAGCGGCAGTAGATTTACTTGCAAAACAACTGCAACAAGAATTAGCACTAATTCAGATAGCTCGAGAGCAACGTTTATTTCAGGCCAGACAGTTCTTGTTTTCAGAAGTTGATGCCATTAAGGAAAGGTATCGTATTGAACGGGAACAGATTGACTTAACTACTAAGGATGAAGAAGAACGACGGGAACGCCTATCTTTATCTAAGGCGCAAGAACGTCTAGAGATTCTAGATAAGGCTTTTCAATCTAGTAAAAATTGGGATCAGACTAAAGCCGATATGACTGGTAATAGTCAGCAATACCAACTAAACCAAACGCGCACTGATCGGAGGGCTCAATCTCTAAATTTAGCAAATACTCAAGTAGCTGCACTTGATATTCAAGCTAAAGATCCAAATGCAAATTTAGTAGCTCTGAATGCACAACGTGAACAAATCATGAAAGAACACTTTGAGCGTTTGAAACTGATTGAATCTACTTATCAAAATGATTCAATGAATCTCCAATTGGGTTATGGAGCTAGTGTCACAGGGGCTTTGGCTGGCATGTTTAGAAATATGCTAGGTGAGTCATCAAGTGCTTACCACATTCTTTATGAAAGTCAACGTGCATTCGCATTGGCACAGGCTGGAATGAACATGTGGAAAGCCGCTTCAGATGCTTACGCAAATGAGCCAGGTACATGGTACCAAAAAGCGGCAGCAGCAGCGATCGCGACAATTAAATCAGGAACCTTTGTATCTCTTATCCAAGCTGCAACCCCGCAAGGTTTTGCGGATGGTGGTTATACAGGTAACGGCCTAAAACACACTCCAGCAGGGATTGTGCATAAAGGTGAGGTTGTTTGGTCGCAAGAAGATATCAAACGCTGGGGTGGTGTAAGCGTTGTTGAAAGCATGCGTCAAAGCAAACCAAGCGGTTATGCAAATGGAGGTTATGTTTCTAACAATACAACTGACGTTATAGCAACCCGACGGGAGGCACGACAGTTTGATGCGATTAATTCTGGAAGAATTGAGAAGTCTCAACCCACGGTGACCATTATCAATCAGACTTCGGAAAAAGTGGATGCTACCTCTGAATGGGATGGTAAGGAGTTAACAGTTATCTTAAAAGAGTATCAGAGACAAAATGAGGCAATGGTGGATGCAAAGATTGAAAAACGATTCCGAATGTCCAAACGACAGGGATGGTAAAGAAATCACATTGCTACCATCATAAATTAGCTTGAACCCACTCGAACGAGTGGGTTTTTTAATGGGAGTACAACAGTGAAAAAGTATCTTATGACTTTTCTGCTTGCTTTATTGATAACTGCAGTTTTTTACATAAGTTTAAGTTTGATTAAGTCTAATCATATTGAATATGCAACTGGTTTCGTCTTTGGGTTGTCGTTCACACTCATTTTTCAAAAACAATCTAAGAGTTCTAAAGTTGCTGACTTAATAGGCAAACAAGTAAAAGAATGGGCAGCTCGTGAAAGTAGGCGTGGTGGTTTATTTGCACCTGACCAAGATACGACTAATCTGGAAACTTGCAAAAAACGTTTTAAAGATAGACCAGTAATTATGAAAATCGATTGGCCAAAAAATTATGAGCGACCTTAAATTCACATTTGAATGTGACTTAGATGGCAATAGTAATACCCAGCGCTTTAATACGTTATCAAGCAAATTTGGTGACGGTTATGAACAAAACATTGCTGTAGGCATAAATAACCGAGCTGGTGAATGGACTTATCAAAGAACGGCTTATAAAGCCGAAATTATGCAAATCAAAGCATTCTTCGACCGACACAAAGGTGCGGATTCTTTCCTTTGGGATTCACCACTAGACGGTGAAGTTCGAGTTAAAACAAGTCCTGAATATCAACCGCGCCAAATTGGCGGTGATGTATGGCAAATCTCCACGACTTTCACCCAAGTTTTTTACCCTTAATTTAAACCCCTTTAAAGCCCCTTGTTAGGGGCTTTTTTATGCGAGTAAGAAAATGACAATTCAAACAGTGAATTTAGGCACAGCGCCTACTGGCGCAGGCGGTGATACTTTCCGTTCAACTGGCGCAAAAATTAATGAAAACTTTACGAACTGGACACATGCTGCAAGTCGATATGTTGGAACTGCTGCTGGAAATCTAATGGAAGTTGGTGCTTATGGTCTGGGAGGGGAAGCTAACTTTTATACCGGCAGTGCAAATAATTTTTATGATACTCATAAAGACAAGTCTGGTTTTTTCTTTAGTAATGTTTCAAACGTAGATATTAACGGGAAAAAACTGCCTAATTACTTTCCTTATATTGTTTCTTCAAAAGTGGGCGCTGGCATATTTGCAATCGGGGCCTCAGTTACTGATAACCGAGTTTCATTAATTAAGGGTTTAAATAGTGAAACATACCCTTTGCAATTAGTTGATTTATGGCACACAGGCATTACGACTATTGATAGTAATGGGTTTATTAAAGCTGCATCCCCAATTGTTAAGTTATATGCAAATAGGATTGAGTTGAATGATGAAGCTGCTGAGCAGAACATTACTTTTGAAAAAATCGATGTAGGTCATTATTTGATAAAAGGCAGCTCAGGATTTTCGAAAGAAGGTTGGTGGATTGAGATTCCGACTGACACCCATGGCAACAAGATTTGCGCTGTTGAATATCAAACTTTAGAAAATGGTGATCTTGAAATTAAAACTTTCAAGAAAAAGCTAAATGAAGAGGGTGACATTGTTGCTAACCTTGATGCACCAATTGATATTCCAAACAACGCCAATGGCGAACCGCGTTGGATCGATATTCGTTTAAATGAGATTAAGAAACCAGTTGTAATTAAAACAGCGCGTACTGAAAAGCAGCCAAGGATGGTCCAGCAAATTAAATATGCTCCGCAGCTGACTTATATCACTAAATACGAAGATTTATTTGATGATGAAGGAAAAGCTGTAATTGTGGATGGCAAGAACTATAAAAAGCCAGTAACCCACATTCAAACTGATCAAAACGGCACACCCATCCTATCAAATCAACCAGTGATGAATGAAAAAGGTGAACCAGTTTTTGAGTGGGTTCAAGCTGTTGACGGTGAAGGTAAACCTATTTTTGATGATGTACCTGTTTTAGATAAAGATGGAAATCCAATCTATGACGAGGTGATTTATGACCCTGAATAGTGATTTCCAGAAGCTGTATGTTGATGGATTAATTCATTTGTATGAGTTAGATGCCAGCTCACTTGGAGCTGGCATTTTACGTTTCCACGGGCATATAGCTTTTCAAGACTGGGAAAAAATTTACTCATCAATTGGTTCAAGTGGTCTGATCGGTGCCGACTCTGGCAGCATTGGAAAGATTTTTGATACCGGTGATCAAAAAGTTTGGAACCGCAATATTATCTGGCAGGGTCAAGTTTTTGAGCCTATGGCTTTGGAAGTATCTGGGCTTGAAATGCGTTCAGATGGTAAAGCTTCAGCGCCAACTTTAAGCATGGCCAACAATATCAACGGCATTCAAAATGCTGTGTCTGCTTACTGTTTACAGTTTAAAGACTTTGCTGGTGCAAAACTTAAAGTTATTACCACTCTTGCTAAATACTTAGATGCTGAAAACTTCACAGCAGGCAATCCAACTGCATCGAATGAATCAAAAGAGCAAATCTGGTACATCGAGCAAAAGACATCTGAAAATGCACAACAAGTGACTTTCGAGTTGTCCAATCCAATCGATTTTGAGGGTTTGAAAATCCCAGTTCGACAAATTACTTCACTTTGTCATTGGTGCATGGTAGGGAAGTATCGGGGCGAAGAGTGTGGTTACACAGGTGTTGCAATGTTCACTGATAAAGATGAGCCAACAGATAATCCGGCACTTGATCGATGCGGAGGACGTTTACGTTCTTGCCGATTGCGTTTTGGTGAAAATAAACCGCTGCCGTTTGGTGGGTTCCCGGCTTCAAGCTTATTGTGAGGTTTTATGAAACTTACGGCAAAAATTAAAAAAGCAATCATGGCACATGCGGATGAATGTTATCCACAAGAATGCTGCGGCGTGATAGTTGGTAAAGAATATATTCATTGTCGCAATATTTCTAAAAACTCTGATCAATTCGAAATTCATCCAGAAGATTTAGCTATAGCAGAAGACCAGGGCGAGATATTAGCGTATGTGCATTCACACCCTGACGGAACTACAAGAGCCTCAGAACTAGACTTAATTCAGATTGAGTTACATCAAAAACCTTGGGTCATTTGTTCCTATCCGGATCTGGATTTTCAAGTTTATGAACCTTGTGGTTATCGTGCTCCATTGGTCGGAAGAAACTATATTCACCATTATCAGGATTGTTATGCATTGGTTCGTGATTTTTATGACCGCGAACTTGGTATTAAATTGCCAGACTTTGAACGAAAAGATGGCTGGTGGGAAGACAAAGATCATCCGTCAATATTGATTGATAACTTTCCGAAAGCCGGTTTCTATGAAGTGGACACTCCGCAATATGGAGATATGTTGATTTGTCGAGTACCACGAACAGAACACCCAAATCATTGCATCATTTGGCTTGGTGATAAAGCAATGCTGAAGTCCGAAGATACTGAACCTTGTATTGGCAATACATTAATTTTGCATCAGCTTCACGGCCGTAAATCTATACGTGAAATCTATGGACCGCAATGGTCAACCAGAACGGTAAAAATCTTGAGGCATAGAGATGTTAAAAACAATTAAGTTGTACGGCATCTTGGGGCAAAAATTTGGTCGTGAATTTAAGCTCGATGTCGCAAATACTCGGGAAGCCATGCGTGCATTATCTGTCCAGATTGCTGGCTTTGAACACTTTATGTTGCATGCTCATGAGCAAGGCCTACGCTTTGCCGTATTTTTAAAATCAAAGAACTCAAGTAATAAGCGAGGCAAGAAAAGCCCAGCGATTTATGACCACGAAACTAAGCGGCTCATTACCGGCGATAATATCGGTGAAGAACAGCTTGATATGAATACTGAAGCTGAGGTTATTCATATTGTTCCGCGTGTAGTTGGTGCAGGCGGTAATGGAATATTACAGACTGTTTTAGGTGCTGTGATGGTCGTGGTGGGGGTTTTAGTAACTGTAGGCACATTGGGCGGTGGAGCACCACTCGGTGCTGCATTGATTGGTTCAGGTATTGGAATGATGCTTGGTGGGGTGGCCATGATGCTTATGCCAAAGGTTGATACGACTCAAGATCAAAACCAAGACGGCAATAGAGCAAATAAGGGCTTTGGCGGTGCAGTTACCACCGTTGCTCAGGGCAACCCAGTACCTATTTTATATGGCCAACGTGAAATTGGTGGTTTCATTATCAGTGCTGGTCAATATCCTGAAGATCAGATGTAAATTTTAATTATTTAACAGGCGCTTTCTAGCGCTTTTTTTATTGCGTGAGATTTCTTATGAATGCAGTAGTAGGCGCAAAAAAAGGCAGCAATAAACAACGGCAACCTGTCATTTCACCAGATTCTGCTCAATCGAAAACTTTTATTAAGGAGCTTCTTGGACTGTCTGAAGGAGAAATTGAAGGTCCTGCAAATGGACTTCAGTCAATTTATTTAGAAGAGACTCCACTTCAGAATGCAGATGGAAGCCTTAACTTTGAAAATGTAAAAGTAGATTTTAGAAATGGTACTAATGATCAGGAATACATTGAGGGTTTTCCTGCAGTAGAAAGTGAAACTGCCATCGATGTGGAGTTAAAGTCTGAAACGCCGTGGGTTCGAGCTTTTAGTAATCTTGATCTCGATGCAGTACGCCTGCGCTTAAAGTGGGGTCCTTTGCGTACTCAGAATGCTACAAATGGTGATGTATCAGGCGTAACGATCGAATACGCAATCGATTTACAGACTGATGGAGGTGTCTGGACTGAAGTACTAAAAACCAAGATTTCTGATAAAACTTCTGCAAATTACGAGCGAGCACACCGCGTTGATTTGCCTCGAGCTGATTCTGGTTGGCTTGTACGTGTACGTCGTCTGACTCCGAACTCATCTTCTGAATATATCAGCGACAAGATGTATATTGCAGCTGTTACAGAAGTGATCGATGCGAAATTACGTTACCCAAACACAGCATTATTGGGC